>JAGQRA010000574.1 GCA_020425885.1 Planctomycetota bacterium
CGACCCGAGCCTGCGCGAGCTGCGGTTCGGCCTCCAGGGCGGCGCGCTCGGCGCGAACGTCGAGCTGACCCCGGCCGTCGTTCTGCTGCCCGGCTCGTGAGGCCGGTCAGCGCAGCAGCCGATCGAGGATCCGCAACCGCTCCGTGTCCGACCCGACGAGGTCGTCACCCCAATGCACCTAGTTGTCGACGAACACGCCGACGCGCGCGCCATCGCGCATCTCAGCCGGTTTCGAGGCCATCGAGGAGCGAGCGCAGGCGACGTGGCAGAGCCGTCGCGTCGGCGTGCCAGTGCGCGGGCGCGGCATCGAGCAACCAGAAGTGCTCGCGCCGCGACGGATCCTCGACCCTGGCCACGAACTCACGGATGCGCTCTTCGTGCCGTCGGGTGCAGATCGCCCGCAGGTCCATGCCGAGCAGGAACGCCGGGCGCACGTCCCAATCGCGCCCCTCGAGCGCCGGCTCGTCGAACCGTCGCGGCTCGTCATCGTCGACGTAGTCCTCGAGCAACAGCGCGACATCGCCGAGGTCCTTCGACCGGTCGTACGGTCGGTCGAGCCAGGCTGCGATCTTGGTGACGAACAGGGCACGTCTGGACGCGACCACGACGTGGGCCGGCAGCTCGTCGGCGTAGCGTTCGTGGTCTCGCATCGCCAGGTCGATGCCGGTCAGGTCCATCGCCGAGCCGTTCGGCCAGCGCACCTCGCCGACCTCGAGCAGTTCTTCCGATGCCGGGATGATGTCCAGCAGCTGACCATCCGGGAGCTGCCATCGGTGCGGCAGGCCTTGCACCCGCACGCCACCGCACGGCTGCAGCTCCGCACGACCGTGCTCTTCGAGATCGATCGCGATGCAGAGGTCGAGGTCGAGCGTGCCGCGGAACGCCGGATAGTGCCACCGCAGCGCCGCCGCCCCGATCGTCACGATCCGCCGTCCCGGGAACGCGAGGGCGACGCCGGCCAGCAGCCCGAGATGCTCGCGGTCCATCAGCTCTCCTCGCTCGCGATCCGATCGAGCAGCAGGCCTGCGGTCTCCCGCGCCCGAGGATCTGGCGATCGCGCGAGTTCGGCGTGGATCAGCAGGGGATGGGCAGTCTCGGCCTCGCCGGACTCGAGGTCGAGCGTCGTCATCGTGCGAAAGACGTGCAGCGGCCCCTGGCGATCCGGCACCGCGCCGAGCGCACGAGCCAGCTCCGCGCCCCATGCCGCGACATGGATCGTCGTCTCGCCACTGTCCAGGTAGCGGAGCCAGCGCGACGAACCCCGCGCGCCGCCGAAGCCGAACTGCACCTTCGCCGCGCCGAGGCACTGCGCGATCCGCTGCGCGACCGCCCCCGGTTCCTGTTCGCGCATGCGGAAACGACCGGCGAGCAGGTTCCCGCGCAGCACGTCGGCCCATCCCGCATCGAACCGATCGATGCACTTCTCACGGCCACCGGGCGCGAACAGGTGCTTGCTGCGACCGGCGCGGATCAACACGCCTTCGTCGCGCAGGCGGGCCATGAGACTCTGCACGGCGTGTCGACTCACGTTCGCTGCGCCGCCGATGTCGCGCACCGTGCGTTCGAGCAGGCGGGGTGCGGCCAGCAGCGTGAACATGACCCGATAGCCCGCGGCGCGCAGGCTGCCGACGCCCGACGGTCGCACGGCGTGGCGCCCCTCGACCTGCACCGTGACGTTGCCGCCGTCCAACTCGAGGTGACAGTTGCCAGCAAGGTCGAGGAAGCCGAGGCCGCGCGCGACCAGCGCCGCACGCAGTTTCGCACCGATGACCGATGCCAGGACCACGGCCGGCAGAAGACCGCTCCGCGCCGCTGTCGCGATCCGTTCAACGGCCGCGAGGCCCAACACGCCGAGCACTGGATACAGGGTCACCGGGAGGCTCCGACCGGTTCGCCGCCGGATCTCGCCGGGGTAGCCACCGGCATCGAGCGGAACGGTTGCGGTTGCCGATGGGACGACGTTAGAACCGATATCATCGAGGTTTGCAGCGATGTCCTCGATCAGGGCGAGATGTTTGTCATCTTCGTTCATTTGTCATTTGGCACATGACAATAGCTCGGAGTAGGCCTGACTGCAAGACGCCGGCCAGCGGTCCACCGCCCCGGCCCAGGCGCCACCGCCTCCGCACCTCGCGCCGGCACCCGAGCAGTTCCAGCCACTGCCAGGGCGCGATAGCCAACGCCCACGCCCACCACGTCGAGCCGCCCTACTTGCCGGCTTCCTTCTTCGTCGGCTCCGCACCGGCCTCGGCCTTCGGCGGCTCGATGCCGTAGTAGTCCTTCATCAGCCCCGCGAACTCGGGTTCGGACCGCAGTGAGCGGATGTCCATGTCGCTCTTGATCATCGCCAGGCCGAGCTGGTTGCGGACCTGCTTGCCGAGCTGGAGCGCCTTGGTGAGATGCTCGAGCGCCGCCTTCTTGTTGCCGGACAACGCGTACGAGCAGGCGCAGTTGTAGTAGACCGAAGGCAGTCCGCGGAAACCGGGGTTGACCCCGTTGATGGCGGCGATGACCGTTCCGTGCGCCTTGGCGGCGTCCTCGTAGCGACGGATGTTGTAGTAGATGTCGGCGAGCTGGCTCCATGACTCGACCTTGGTCTGGATGTCGGTGGAGTCCGAGCCCTTCTTCGCCGCCTCGATCATCGCGTCGACGTGTTCGGACTTGCCGAACTGGGCGAGCGCGTACTTGGCGCAGATCGCGACGCGTTCCGGAGTCGCGGCCGTGGCTGCGAGGCCTTCGAGTTCGGCGACGAGTTCGTCGGGCGCCTTGTCGACGCAATCGCGCAGCGCATTGATGCAGCCCTCGCGGAATCGCGAGTCCTCCGCCAAAGCACCTTCGGGCGCCTTGGCCAACCACCCGCGCAACATCGGCGTCGCGTCCCAAGGGAGCTTGCCGAGCTCGGAGAACTGGCCCGAGTAGACCGCGTTGGTGGCGAGCTGCGCGTCCAAGAACTTGATCAGCGCCGCACCGCGACCGGCTTCATCGGCGGCGCGCAGCACCGCGATGGGCGACGGCTTCGAGGTCGCGCCAGCGGCTGGCCCGGCGTCAGGTTTGTCGGCGCCGGGAACGACCGGGGTCTGGGCGGCGGCGGCGATCGAGAACGCGAAGGCGAGGAACCATGGATGACGCATGTTCGTGACTCCGTTCGTGGCTTCTGGGATGGATGGATTGTGGTTGCTAACCTGCCGCCGGACAAGCGGGCACGGTCGACGCAGACCGCTGGCGCCGGCCCCGGCGGCCGAAATGCGCCCGCGCATCGCCGGCCTCGTCGCTACGGGCGCGCACGTTGTGCGCGCCCAGGGCGTTGCGCCGCGCACCGATCGGCTTCCGCGCGCCCGCTACTCACGCAGGCGCCAATGCTCGCCGTTCCACTGCCACAGCTCGTCACTTGCCGAGCGGTCCTGCAGACGTCCACCCAGCATCACGACCGATTGCCTGTCGGCGTCATAGGTCATGGCTGCCATCACCCGCGGCGATGGGCCGGAGGTCGACGCGAGCCGCCATCGTTCGCCGTTCCATTCCCAGGTGTCGCCCTTGTTCTGGTCGTCGGCTCGATCGGCACCACCGAACAGCACGATGCGGCGACGAACGGGGTCGGTGGCCATGCAGTGGTTGTTGCGCTTGGGTGGTCCATCGACGTCGAGTTGGCGCCAACGCGAGCCGTTCCACTCCCAGGTGTCGCCGAGCGACTCGCCGGCAAAGCCGCCGAACATCAAGACGGTCTCACGCACCGGATCGAATGCCATGCCCGCTCGCGCTCGCGAGGAAGGCATCGGCCCGCTCGGCTCGATCGCGTGCCAGCGCCGGCCATCCCACTCCCACATCTCGTCGTCGCCGCGGCCACTGCCGGAGAACATGACGATGCGCTTGCGTTCCGCATCATAGGCGACAGCCGGTGAGTACCGCGGCGACGGAGCCGCAGTCTCGACCGCGTCGACGGTGCGCCATCGTTCGCCGTTCCACAGCCAGGTCTGGTTGGCGACGTAGTCGCCAGCGCCGATCCCGCCGAACACGAGCGTCGATGCCGACACCGGGTCGAAGATCGCAACGTGCGACGCGCGCGGTGGAGGACCGTCGTCCGCCGCCCTCAGCCACGCCCCGCGTTGCGCTTCCCAGGTGTCGCCGAACATCGAGCCGAGGTCGCCGCAGCCGCCGAAGACGACCA
>JAGQRA010000575.1 GCA_020425885.1 Planctomycetota bacterium
ATGGAGGGCGGGCAGGAAGACGTCCTGTCGGTGCCAGGCGGCGGCAGTCGTCATCCGGTGAGCAAGGAGAGCCTCGAGCAAGGCCTGCACTCGATGAAGATGGGGGGCACGAAGGTGTTCCGCTTCGCGGTGCGCGTGTTCGCCAGCCTCGTGCGCGACGTCGTCGAGAAGTACGGGCGTGACGAGATCGGCGTGATCATCCCGCATCAGGTCAACCAGCGCATCATCGAGGCGGCCATGGAGCAGTGCGACCTGCCGATGGACCTCGTGCACAGCAACATCGAGCGCTTCGGCAACACGTCCGCCGCTTCGGTGCCGATCGCGCTGCGCGAGGCCTACGACGCCGGCCGCCTGCAGAAGGGCAAGCTCGTCGTGATGCCCGCGTTCGGCGCCGGCATGGCCTGGGGCCACCTGCTGCTGCGCTGGTGAGCAGGCTGCCAGTCGTCCTGCCAATCCTCGTCGCCTGTCCCGCGCGTCCGCGCACCGCAAAGAAGACCCCGCCCGCCCGGCTACATCCATGAACCCCGATCTGAACGGCAAGGTTGCTCTCGTCACCGGCGCGTCGCGCGGCATCGGCCGCGCGATCGCGGTCGAGCTCGCGCGCTGCGGCGCGGAGGTGTTCTGCACGTCGACCCGCGAGGGCGGCTGCGACGACACCCTCGAGGAGATCGCCGCGCTCGAGAACGACGCCAGCGCGCACGCGCTGGTCTGCGACGTCTCTTCGGAGGAGTCGATCGACGCGCTGGCCAAGGGCGTGCTGGAGACCGCGAGCGGCATCGACTTCCTGGTCAACAACGCCGGCATCACCAAGGACGGCGTGTTCCTGCGCATGGGCGCCGCCGACTTCGACGACGTCGTCGGCACCAACCTGCGCGGCACGTTCCTGCTGTGCAAGTCGTTCGTGCGCCCGCTCGGCAAGTCGAAGTCCGGCAGGATCGTCAACATCGGTTCGGTCGTAGGCTTGACCGGTCAGGCCGGGCAGGCAAACTACGCCGCCAGCAAGGCCGGTCTGATCGGCCTGACGAAGTCCCTGGCGCGCGAGTACGCGGGCCGCGGCCTGACGGCGAACGTCGTCGCGCCGGGCTTCATCGAGACGGACATGACCGCCAAGATCCCCGAAGACAAGCAGGCCGCGATGAAGCAGCAGATCCCGCTGGGGCGCTTCGGCCAGCCGGCGGACATCGCCCGGACCGTTTCGTTCCTTTGCAGTGACGCCGCCGCCTACATCACCGGGCAGACGCTCGTTGTAGACGGCGGCATGACCATGTAGCTAACCTTCCGGTTCGCGAGCCTGGGGGCCTTCGGTCCCGCGGGGTTGCCGACCTCACCCTTCTCCCAAGTCCGCACGAGGCAATCAAAGTGTCGAAGACCGACAACATCGAAGAACGCGTCCACAACATCGTCTGCGAGCAGCTCGGAACCACCCGGGACAAGATCTCGGCCGAGACCTCCTTCATCAACGACCTGGGCGCCGACTCGCTCGACACGGTCGAGCTCGTGATGGAGTTCGAGGACGAGTTCGAGATCAACATCCCGGACGAGGACGCCGAGAAGATCCAGACCGTCGGCGACGCGGTGAAGTACATCACCGGCAAGCTCAGCTAGCCGGTCCGTCGGGCCGGGTCGCGCCGCGCGACGGCGCGCCGACCCAGGGCTGCCCGGTGCGCCGGTCGGCCCGGACGCGGGAGCTGCTCCCGCACCTCCTTGGACCTTGATCCTGCTAATTCCCAACGATGAGTAGACGTCGTGTCGTGGTCACCGGGCTTGGGGCGGTGTCGTCCCTCGGTCTGGATCTGTCGACGACCTGGAGCAACCTGCTCGCGGGCCAGTCGGGCGCCGGGCCGATCACCAAGTTCGACACGACCAACCACACGGCGAAGTTCGCCTGTGAGGTGTGGGAC
>JAGQRA010000576.1 GCA_020425885.1 Planctomycetota bacterium
GGTCACGCGGTCCGCGCAGGTGCCAATGCAGGGCAAGCTGCGCGGCCGGTGCGCCTTCGGTCGCGGGATCCTGCAGGCGCAGATCGAGCAGCGGTCCGGTCGCCTCGGGGGCGCGCAGCAGCGCACCGGCGGAGGCCTCGACGTCGATCTGCGGTGGCCGGGTGTCGCGCACGATGAGGATCTCGCGTTGCCGTTCGGGGGTCTGCGAGCGGTCGATCCCGACCCCCGAGTAGCGGTAGCCGCTGACCTCGATGCGGTAGGTCCCGTCCGTCGGCAGCGAGAAGGCCACGCGGCCGCTGCGCCGCTGTCGCAGATCGAGTTCCTGACGCGGGATCGACGCAGGTTGCCCGCTCGCGGCGACACAGGTAACTACCACATCGACGGGGACGTCGAGGCTGCTGCGGACCTCGACCGACAGCTCGTCCTGGCGCAGGAAGAAGAGGTCGGGGCCGGAGGCCAGGAGCTCGACATGGTCGGGCGTCGCGGGTGTGACCTCGAGTTCGAGTGCCTGGGGTTGGAACTCGAACTGCAGATCCTGAGCGGCGTGGCCACGGGTGCGAACGTCGTGCAGGACGTAGAGGGAGTCGTCCGCCTCGACCCTGAGGATGCCGGCGTAGGGCTCATCGCTCGTTGGGAAGGTGAGCGCGATGTCGCCGCCGCGTTGTTCCTGGACGACTGCGATCGGCTTCCCGCCGGCGTCCTGCGCGGTGACCTTGATCGTCGCCCGTCGGTTGTCGTTCAAGGTGGAGGTCAGGACGGGCCGCGATTGCGGGGCGATCGTGTACCAGCCCGGACGCGACGGAATGCAGCCGCTCAACTGGGCCGTGACTCGAAGCGGACGCGCATCGAGCTGCAGCGTGGTCGCGATCGTCTTCCGGTTGCTGGCGCGGTCCGCGATGTCGATGGTCACCTCGGCCGGCAGGAAGGTCTCGTCGTCGAACTTGCCCAGGCTGTCCAGCGGCAGGGTGTAGTAGACCTTGTCGCCGCCGGTCCGGCTCGGGTCGGCAATCAGGTCCCGGGTCGCGCCCTGGCAGGCCGCCCGCACCGTGCTCAAGAGTTCCCGATCGCGCACGTCGACGGCGACCTCGAGCCTGCTGCCGCGTGGATCGATCGCGCGGCCATCGGCACCGGGAACGCCGACGCTTTCGATCGCCCAGTCCTGCTCGCCGACGAACACCAGTCGCAGCGGCTGCGAGTACTGCACCGGCGACGAGTCGCCGACGCGCACGATGACCTCGCGGTCGACCGGGCCGACATCGGCAGTCGGCGCCTCGATGCGGAGTCGGAGCTCGGCGTCGCCGGCTGATGCGGCGACGATCCGCTTGTTCCATCCCGGCATCAGGTCGTCGGACGACTGCATGTTGGCGACCAATCGCACCGGCGCCTCGAGCAGGCTCGGCAGCAGGTTGGCGAGGGTCACCTCGCGGCTGGGCGTCGCCGGACCGAGGAACAGCGCATCGCGATCGGCGCGGACGTCGAGCGCGACCGGCGGTCGCTCCGGCCACATGAGCCACACGACGAGCGCGGCGATCGCCGCGACGGCGGCGGCCACCTTCGGCCACGGGCTCGGCGGGTTGGCGACGAGGTAGAGCGCGTCGTGGGCCGCCTTGGCATCGGGGAAGCGTGCCTCGCGGTCCTTCTCGAGGCAGCGTTCGACGAAGCTCACCAGCCCGCGCGGCGCCTTCACACCCAGCGACAGGAGCTTCGGCGGCTCCTGCTCGAGCTGCGCCTTGATGACGCCCCTCGCGCTCAGCGGTGGCCACGGCAGTTGTCCGGTCAGCATCTGGAAGGCCATGATGCCGAGCGAGTAGAGGTCCGATCGGCCGTCGAGCTCGACGATGTCACGGTCGCCCATCAGGTGGCGGCACTGCTCCGGGGATGCGTACATCAGCGTGCCGCCGCGCGCCCGCTGAACGGTGTTCGCACCGCTCGAAGCCACGGCGCGCGGCCGCGGCGTCGGGGTCGCCATCGTCGCGATCGTGGCCGTGACATCGACGCCCTCGAGGCCGCCGGCAGGATCGACCAGGTCGTGCCCTTCCGATCGCCGGGCCACCGCGCCGACGTGTTGGCTGATGCCGAAGTCGATGACCTTGATCTGCTCCTTCTCGCCCTTGACGACGAACACGTTGCGCGGTTTGAGGTCGAGGTGCAGCAATGAACCGCCGCCGGGCAGGTCGTGCGCCACCTTCAGCGCCGACAAGGTCTGCAGCAGGATCCGGATCACCCGCGCGGGCGCCAGTCGGCCCTCGCGCTGCAGGATGTCGGACAGCTCCTCGCCGTCCAGCAACTCCATGACGAAGTAGTGGGTGCCGTCCGGAGTCCGGTCGAACGAGATCCACCGCACGACGTTGGGGTGGTCGAGCGTAGTCAGGCGCTTGGCCTCTTCGCGGAACTCCTCGAGCGCATCATCGCGCGCGGCGGCCGCAGGCCTGAGGACCTTGATCGCCACCTTGACCTCGAGCAGCTCGTCGAGGGCCTCGTAGACGGCGCCGAAGCCGCCCTTGCCCAGGAGGCGCAAGATGCGGTACTTGCCGGCCAGGGTCTGGCCGGTGAGGTCGCCGGTCACCTGCGGTGGCGTGGAGAAAGACGGTGTCGGTGCCGATGGCCTTGCGCCGGCCGCCCGTCGCGGTTGCGCGACGGTTCGTGCCGCGTCCTCGTCGTCCTCTGCTGCCGCGCTCCGTTGTTCGCCCTGCGCCAACGTATGGCGCATCGTCGGTGCCAACCCGGGCGCGGCCGATGGCTGCTGCGGCGGTTCCGGCTCGGCGCTCGGGAGCGTCGGCGGGACATGCTGGATGGTCGGCGGGATGCCGTGGTCGGCCGCTGCATCGGGCGCTTCGCGCTCGGGCTGCTTCCGAGTCAGGTCGAGGTCCTTGTCGTCGTCGGCGGGTGGGGGTGGCATGGCGCTTCGCTCCGGGGACTGTAGTCCGATGGCGCGAGCCACCGCAACGGCACGGCGCCAGACCGGACGCCTCGCCGGCGGATCGCGGCCCCGGGCGGACGCCGCGAGGTCCCGTCGGTTCAGTCGCGCGCGTTCGACGGCTCGAGGATCCAGGTCACGTTGGAGGCGACAGTCTGGTCGATCTTGCCCTGGGCGTCACCGGAGTAGATCCGCGGCCAGCGCACGCTGATGGTCGTGCCCGGCTGTGGTCGCACCGTGCACTGGATGCTGAAGCCCTGGGCGCGCGACTTCGACTTGACGTAGATCGCTTCGCCGCGCGGCGGCTCGCCGTCGGAGCCGGTGACCCAGTAGGTATCCGCGAACAGGCCGGAGTCGATCGAGCCGGGCATGCTCAGGTCGGCGCACGTGAACATCTTGCGCACGCGGCGTGGGTCGACGGTCGTGGTGGCCGAGGTGCCGCCCCATTGGGCGTCGAGTTCGGTGAACGGCACCAGGATGCCGCGATCGGAGTCGTTGACGAAGTCGAAGGTGGCGGAGAAGCCGCGGCGCGAGGTCTTGAGCTGGGTCGCGATGATCTGCAGACCGGAGGGGTCGACGAGCGCCACACCTTCCTTCGGAACCCGGTAGCCAGCCACCGAGCGACAGCCGGCCCCGGTCGCGACGACGAGCATCAGGGCGAGGAGTTTGATGTTGGTGTTCATGGTTTCTGTTCCTCGTGATCGGGTCCGAATCTCAGGCCCGGCTCAGCCGGAAGAGCTCCTTGGGTTCGTTGCGGTCGCGACGCTGACGCTCGATCAGGATGGTGTTGCTCGATTCGATGGTGACGAACATCTCCGTCTTGGTCGCGGTGTCGCGTCGGACCTCGTTGGTGGCGACGTCCGTCACCGTGCGGGTCTGCAGCTTGAGCACCGATGCCGACTTCGACCCCTCGTAGGACTCGACGACGAGGGCATTGTCGAGCTTGGCCGACAGCGTCAGGCGGACGCTGCGACCGACGTTCTCGAACGTGACTTCGACCGAGAACGAGTGGCCGGCGGCGCTGCCGCTGCCGATCCAGCTGCCGATGCGGTCGTCGTCTTCGAACTGGCCGCCCCTGCGGACCGGCGGGTTGTTGTTCGGCGTCTGGGGCTCGGCCGGCTCGGCATTGCGCATCGCGTTGAAGCGGGCGAACAGCTCGTCGCGGCCGAGGCCGAGCCGCTTCATGATGTCGGGATCCCAGCGCTCGAGCTGCGGCGGGCTGACGCCGTCACCCCACAGCTCCTTGAGGTCGACGAGCAGGGCGTCGGGGTTGTTGATGTTCTGCTTGAGCTCCTCCATGCCCTTGGCGAGCGCCTCACGCCAGGGCCGGCCGCCGTTGGGGCCGGCCTGGACCATGGTCGCCTCGATGCCGACGAGGTCGGTGCCGACCTTGACGACCGGGAAGCAGTGCCCCGGGATCAGCATCAGGTACGGGCTGAGGCCGAGTTCGAGCACCATCGCCGAGTAGCAGATCGCGAGGTCGATGCAGGTCCCGGAGCGGTTGAAGATCACGTCGCGCGGCAGGCGCACGAACTGCACGGTCTTCTTGTCGAATACATCGACCCCGTTCTGCTGCACCACGGGCGGATACTTGTATTGCACGCCACACACCAGCAGCGTGTTGTAGATCCACTCCAGCTTGTCCTCGGTCGTGAGGTTGGCGTTCAGCCTGGTGGCGAAGTCCTGGGCGGTCCCGGCCAGGTTCATGATCGGGTCGTCGTTCTGCGACACCCAGGCCGCCAGCAGCGGGGCGTTGCTGAGATCGTCGGACAGCATCTCGTGCCGGGTGCCGGCCTTGAGATCGCTGAACACGAAACCGTTGCGGCCCTGGACGGTGGTCGCCGTGCGGCGGCTGTCCTCGCGCGTCTTGCCATCGGCGTCGTCGTAGACCCAGGTCACCTCGATCGGCAGCGTGTTGCTCGACTTGTCGTCGGTGATCGAGGATTCGAACGACGGGTAGCAGACGTCGACGAGCGTCTGTCCCGGGATCAGCTCCGGCCAGTGGTTGGTGATCTCGCCGGCATGGCGCATCTTGTAGGTGACGCGCAGGTCCTTGATGACGCCGTCACCGCTATTGGTGAAGATCGAACGCGCCACCCACTGGTCGCTGAACTTGCCCTTGCTCAGGTAGAGGCTGTAGACCTTGTAGGCCGTGGACATCACGTTCTCGCGGGTCTCGACCCTGGCCTCCAGCCGACTCGGGCCGGTGCCGGCAACGGCGGGCAGGCGGTAGCTCACCCGTCGCGAGCGCGGCTCCCAGCTGACGTCGGTGGCCTCCTGCGGCAGGCGGACGATGAACGGACCGGAGTAGGTGCCGAGTCCGTTCTGGGTCGTGGCCGGCGAGATGCAGCCGGCGGCCGGGAGGATGTTGCCCTTGTGCTGGAAGTAGAGCACGGGGCGACCGTCCTCCTTCGAGGTGTTGATGTGGATGGCGTCGGCGGTGACCTTGTACTCCCAGTTGCCGTTGCCGCGGTTCTTCGCCAATCCCTCCTCGCAGATCGTCAATTCGAGCGACTGGTAGTTGCTCTCCTTGCGTTCGAAGACGTAGCTGCCCGGCTTCTCGTTCCAGTCGGCGCGGAACGAGCCGAGCAGGCGGTGGAAGAAGGTCGAGCCGATGCCGCCCTTGTTGAGCCGGTTGTAGTCCGACGTCGTCACCATGTAGACGACGTGCTCGTTGGCGTCACCGTTGGCGGCGATCTCGATGGTCGTCCTGTTGACGGCGCCACCGTCGTGGGGCTCCTGCTGACATGGGCTCGCCGGCGCTGTCAAGCCGAGAACAAGAGAGGCCATGCCCAGGCATGGGCCTGATTGCGCGAGGAGTCGAAGTAGGTTCTTCATGGGTTTGTCCAATCTCTGGAGACGATCGGGGATGCGGAGACGATCGGGACGGGAGGTGAGTGCGGCATCGGCTCGGCGGCGCCAGGCGATGCCCGATGACGATTCCACAGTTCGTGCGTTGTGTGCGGTCAGGATTCCACCCCGGATAGGAGCTTCGCATTGTCATGGAAGGTCTGCTTCGGCGGCAAGTTCGAAGTGGGTTTGCCGCGCGGCGGGGGGAGTCGCATTCGCAGATGTGCTGAGCACGCCGGGAATGGGGACCCGAGCTGCCGGTTGCAGCCCACCGTACCAGGCCTACCGCGCCAGTCGGATCCCGGCGAACATCCAGCGCTCGTGCGGATGGTAGAAGTTGCGGTAGCTGGGCCGGGTGTGCCCCGCCGGAGTCGCCTGGCAACCGCCGCGCAACACGATCTGATTGATCATGAACTTGCCGTTGTACTCGCCGAGCGTGCCCTCGAACGGGCGGTATCCGGGGTAGGCGCCGTATTGGCTGCTGGTCCACTGCCAGACCGTATCGGTCAACTGCTCGAGATCGCCGTCCGCGGCCGTGACCGCCGCGTGCTCCCATTCGAACTCGGTCGGTAACCGACAGCGGGCCCAGCGGGAATAGGCGTCGGCCTCGAAGAAGCTGACGTGACGGACCGGTTCCTGTGGGTCGACGGGGCGCA
>JAGQRA010000577.1 GCA_020425885.1 Planctomycetota bacterium
AGCCGAGGACTGATGCTCCTCGAGCAACCGGGCGATCTCCGCAGCGGAGCATGGCGATGGCGTCGTCATGCCGCAGATCCTGCCGAGCCGTGGCGACGATTCGAGATGGGGTCACCGGACGCTTACTCACCGACGATGGCATACGAGTGGAGCGCGCCGGCCACACCGGCCTCCTTCGGTTGGCGCCTCGACTTCCAGTGGGCAGCCATATCGGGAGGCTCGGTCATGTTCGCGAACAAGGTTCGCATCAATACCTGAATGGACCTCGGGGACGCGCCACCTCGCGGCAAGAGCCCCGAGCCCGATCCGTTGCCGCCCGCGCCCGTGAAGAACAGCCATGCGCTGAACAAGATCGGCGTCACGTGCTGCGGGCACGCACCGGGGAACGGCAGCGGCCGCACTCAGAGCGCGGCGGCGCGTAGGACATAGAAATGGGTGCTCCGGGCCACCCTGAACCCACGTCACCACGTTCCGCTGCCGGTTCGGCCCCGTCACCCCACCGGCAGACCCCAATCGACCCGTGCATTTCGCACCCATTCCCGGGCTGTGGCCAGACCCCGCGTCCGCAAGGAGTGCTACATGGCACCGACGACGCAGCGGAGCTCGTTCGACGACCGCCACTTGCCATTGGGATCGATGGTCACCGCCTGCACGCAGAACGGCAGCCCCCAGTAGGCGAAGCCGGCTGGGAACGAGGCGACGGTCCACGTCTCGCTCGTGCGCGGGGCGAATCCGGCAGTCACGACCATCGGGTTGCAGTAGAGCATGCAGTCAGGGTAGCTCGGGACGAAGAGCTGGAGCGGAGTCGGGACGATCGAGTTCAGCCCGACGAGTCCGAAGTGGAACGAGGATCCGGGGACGATGTTGTCGGTCGTGGCGTGGAACACGTTGGGCCCCTGCCACGGCCGCTCGATCGTCGACAGCCGCAGCGGCAGCACGTCGGCGACGTCGGTCGTGTGCGAGGTGTTGTAGAGCCACAGATTCGAGAGATCCATCGAACCCGGATCCACGTTGGGCCCGCCGCCCGAGTAGCCGACCAGGCAGGGGTTGTTCCGCAGGTTGTTGGCGCTGAAGGCGATCTTGAAGCTGCCGGACGACTTGTTGATCGTGAACGCGACGTTGAAGGGGCCGGCGCCGCCGATCGCGTCCTCACGGACGTTCTTGTAGAGCACGCGGCAGTCGTAGCCAGCCGTGCCCTGATCCTCGTAGTAGATGTTACCGCCTGTCACGTCCGACCAGGCCGAGTAGACGCTGATGCCGCCGCTGCCGCCGGCGAGGAACGTCGCGACCGACGGCGCGCCACCGGCGAAGCTCTGGTGCGGCGAGATCCAGCAGTCCTCGCCGACTCCGAGACCACGGCTCGGGTCGCCGTCGAAGAACGTCGGGGTGCTGTGCGCGACGTAGAGTTCTCCGTTCGCCGGTGGGGTGATCGTGATGACGCCAGTCGAGCTGGCGAGGAAAGCCCCCGTGTTGAAGACGGCGAGGTTCGGGACCGGGCCGACCGTGATCACGTAGGGCCCACCCGCGGCCCCGGACAGACTCGTGCCCACGACCTCGAGACCGCTGAGATCGAAGGCGCCAGCCCCGGTGCCGGTGAACCACTCGTAGAACGACTCGTACTCGGCGTGGCAGCCGGAGCCGACCTCGGTCACGGTCGCGACGTTGGGGCAACCGGCCGGCCCGATCGTGTAGCGGAAGGTGGCCGAGAGCGTGCCGGGCACCGGGAGGCCGTTGACGGTGCTCGCGGCGCCGACCGGCGTGAAGATCATGTCGGCACCCACGACCGGCAGTCCGGGACCGCCGGTGTAGTTGTGCGACAGCGGGCCGCTGACGCAGATCGCGACGTCGAGCGTGCATGAGAAGCCGAGGTAGATCGGACGGCTGAGCGGCACCGGGGTCCGCCCCACCGCGGCCGTCACGGGATTGCCCATCGAGTAGTCGTACCAGACCCCGCCCGACTTCAGGAAGACGTCGACGGTGCCGGAGCTGAAGGCAGGGGCGAGTTCGAGATCGATGGTGTCGATCGCGATGCCAGGGTTGCTGATCCCCGTCAGGGTGCAGAACACGCAGGAAGCGGTCGGCGGAGTGACGGGGGCCATCGGGGTGAGCAGGGACTGCGCAGTGGCAGTCGCCATCGTGAGCAAGGTTGCAGGGACAAAGCGCTTTGCCGTTCTCTCGTTGGGTCGGGTTGGGTTCGCGGCCGGCCGGATGCCCGTTCGTCGGGTACCAGGATGACCGACCGCACCAGGGAGTGACCCTGGGAGCCAACGACCGGACAGGGGGAGGCGGAATCTCGTGTCGGCGCGGGCTACACCTCGAGCCCCCCCAGCCGCCGGCCATCCCCACTCCCCGCATGTTGCCCCCCATCGCGCAGACGATCCTCCTGCTGACCGCCTCGAACGTCTTCATGACGCTGGCGTGGTATGCCCACCTCAAGGAGATGAGCCACCGGCCGTGGCTGTTCGCCGCGCTGGCGAGTTGGGGCGTGGCGCTGTTCGAATACCTGCTGCAGGTGCCGGCGAACCGGATCGGGCACACCCAGCTGAGCATCGGTCAGCTCAAGATCATGCAGGAGGTCATCGCGCTGGCCGTGTTCGTGCCGATCGCGTTCCTCTACCTGAAGGAACCGCTGAAGCTCGACTACCTGTGGGCCGGCCTCTGCCTCTGCGCCGCGGCGTGGTTCATGTTCCGCGGCGGCGTGGCGGCCTGAGAGTCGGGCCGATTCGCGCCGCGGTCTTCCCCCCCTCGCCCCACCTACTGGTGTCCCCCACTTCGGGTCCCTGACCCGGGAGATGCCAAACATGTCGATCGCTTCGTCGTGGGCAGCCGTGCCCGTCTCACTCCTCGTCCTCACCATCCAACCGCCTGCCCAGTCGCCGCAATCCGCGGTGGTCCCGCTCTCCTGCCAGCACGTCTGCGGCACCGGCAACCTCATCGCCTCCGGTGGGCAGATGCCGGTCCGGATGCAGACGCTGATCGGGCCGAGCCATCTGCAGTCGCTGCTCGGCATGGAACTGCTGGCCGTGCAGCTGCGCCGCGCCGCCGCCGACGAGACCTTCCAGGGCGGAACCGTCGCGATGCAGGTGAGCCTGGCGCATTCGCCGTTGACGCCGCTCACCGTCAGTCGCACCGCCGCCGACAACCTCGGGCCGAATCCGATGCTCGCGTTCGATGGCACGGTGACGCTGCCCCAATCACCTCCGGTCACGGGCCAGACCGTGCCGTGGACCGCGGCCAACGTCGTCCACGTCCCGCTCACGACCGCGACGCCGACCCCGTTCGTCTACACTGGCGGCACGCTGTGCGTCGAGTTCCTGAGCCAGGATGTTCCCGGGCAGGGTTCGCCCTGGTGGGTCGCCGACGCCATGGTCGAGGACCTGCGCGGTTCGGCGATCTCGATCGGTGACGGTTGCAGTGCATATGGACCACAGTCCAGTCACTGCGCGATTCGCACGCTGATCCCGGGGGCGTTCGCCCGGTTCGAGGCCAGCGGCACGCCGGACGGACTTGGCCTGCTCGCCTTCGGCCTGCCCGGCGCGCCGTCGCCGCTCGTGCAGTTCGGGCTGCCGGCGAACTGCTATCTCCACCTCGGCGCGTCCACGGCATTCCTCGCCGCCATCGACACCTTCGTGCCGTTCGCCACGCCGCAGCTCAACGTCGGCGGCGGCACGGCCGAGGCCTGCGTCCGGATCCCCGCGGTCAACCAGGTCCTCGGCGCGACGATCACGGCGCAATGGCTCGACCTCGACCAGTTGACGCTGAGCAACGGCATCACCGCGACCATCGGCGGTGCGGTGCCGACCCTGGACATGGCCTGCGTGCAGACCTGGGCCGGCGAGTCCATCGGCAGCGTGCGCGTCGACATGGCCTATGTCCTGCGTTTCGAGTTCCAGACGCCGCAGTAGGTGAGCCATGTCGAAGCCTCACTGTTCGTCGTGTTCCTCGCCATCGCCGACTTCGGCCCGGCAACGTCGCACGACCGTCGCCCGCCGCGCTGCGTTGCTGCTGCTGCTCGCCGCGGTCACGCGCGATGCCATGCCTCAGGGTGCCCTGCGCGGACCGCAGACTGCCGACGCCGGCAGCACCATCCGGATCGAGGTGGCGTGCAACGAACCCTCGGTCGAGGTCGTGGACGTGACCACCGGAACGGTCCGTTCCTATGTCGTCGCGTTCAAGGTGGCCGAGATCCAGGTGCCGCCGGTGCCGCCCGGGACCATCGTCATCGTCCGGATCGGACGGGGCCGCAACGCCCACTTCCTGTTCGTCAGCGTCACCTGAAGATGCGCGGTTGTCGCGTGACCAGCCTGCTGCCGGAAGCAGCATCGCCGATGCCGCCCCCACCGCGACCGCCGCGGCTCCGGTTCCTGCTGTGGCTGATCATCGCCTACGCCGCCGCAATCGCCACCGCGGCATCGGCGGCGGCGTGCTATCGGCGCAATCGGTAGATCACGATCGCGGCGTCCGAATCCGGATCGACGGCACGGCCGAGTTCCTCGGCAGCTTGCGTGCGCAGCAGCTGCTGCGGATCGCCGAACCACCCGCTCAGCAGTTCGTCCAGTGGCGAGGTGAGCACCAGCACATCGACGCCTGCGGCCACCGCGTCCTGCCGCGACGCGAAGGCGCGCGGTGGCATCGCGGCGCGGCCGTGGATGATGAGATACTGCGACAGGGTCGTCACCCAGACGGTGCGATCGCGATCGAACGGCAACTGCGCCAGCGTCATGTCGACCTGATCGAGCAGCCGCGCGACGCGGTGCTGCGGCAACAGCTCCCCGCGATGGACCGCGTGAAGGCGCCACGCCGTCAGGACTGCGGCCGCCACGATCACGAACGCGGCGATCAGTTTGGACCGGTTCATCGCCAACAGCGGCAACACCCCGATCGCATCGAGCACCGCCGCCGGCAGGTAGAGGCGCTGCGCCGTCGCCTCGCGGACGTCACCGTAGAACCAGAGCAAGGCGATCACCGTGAGCGCAAGCACCGGCACGATCACGAGCACGTCGGCGAAGGTGCCGCGCCGGCGCCCGAGCCTGATCGCGAGAACGGCCATCGAGGCGATGCCGATCAGGCCGGGAAACACGTTCAGCAGCGGCGGCAGCAACCAGGCCTCCGCCAGCGGCCCGAGATGCGCGCCGGCATTGCGCAGCGACACCAGCTGCGCACCTGCAGCTTCGAGGTAGAAGCCGGGGTCGCTCGCATGCCACAGCAGCAACGCGATCGGCAGCAGCAGCACGGGCGTCGCGGCGAGCAGCAGCCAGCCGAATCGCCCCGGCCTGATCCGGCGCACCTGCCACCACACCAGGCCGAGCACGAGCCCGAAGACGAACAACGACTCGTAGCGCGAGGTCGCGTAGCACAGCCCGTTCGCCAGCAGCCACGAGAAGCGGTGCGGCGACGGCGCGGCCGCGAACTCGATCGCCGCCGTGACGAACACCGCCAGCAGCAACGTCGCCAGCAGCTCGAAGCCGGCGCTGGTCCCGGCCGCGATCAGCAGCGGTACGGCGGCCGCCAGGATCGGCGCGGCGACCGCGGCCATCGACCCGATCCAGTCGCGCGCGACGACCGCGAGGAAGGCGAGCAGCAGGAACAGGCAGGCACCGTTCACGGCGAACGCATTGGCGATGCGATAGCCGGTGACGTCGTGGACGATGCTGACCAGGAACGAGAACAGCGGCGGCCGCTTGTCGAGATTCCAGTCGGTGAAGAGGAGGCCGTCGTCGGTCGGAACCGCCGCGGTGCCCATCATCGCGGTGCGGTGCAGGTGCATGTTCTGCGCGGTGCCGCAGAGGCTGGTCTCGTCGAACTGCATCCGCATCTGCGGCGGCGAGGCCCACAGCGCGACGACCGTGACGGCGAGGGCCGCCCCGAGGCCCGATGCGTGCCGGCCCGAGAACGCAGCGAAC
>JAGQRA010000578.1 GCA_020425885.1 Planctomycetota bacterium
AGAGGGCGACGAACAGGAACTTCGGGATACAGCTGAAACCGACGGCTCCACCAGGGAACGACTTCACGGTGTGCTTGCCCGAGTGGAAGTAGGGCGTGCGCAGATAGGCCAGATTGAAGGCAGTCGCCTGCCCGAAGGCCGCACCGAAGTTCAGCAGGTTGTCGGTGCACATATCGATGATCGAGTCACCACTGAGATAGTCGCCGAGGCTGCCGGGCGCACCCGAGCCGCCGAACTTCTGCGTGACGGTCCACTCCTTCTGACGGTAGGTCGGCGGCAGGATGAAGCCACCGATGCTCGGGTTGAGCGGCAGCGGACCACCCGGCGTGCTGGTCAGCCACAGTCGCGAGACCTGGCCGAGCCCGCTGTCGTCGACGTGTCCGATCATGACACCGCCGAACTGGGCGACGTGGTCGTAGATCATCGACTTGGCGCGCGGGAAGGCCACGTTCGTGACCGTGCCGATCATGTCGTTGAAGCCGATCCCGTTGACGCCGTCGGGGCCGGACTCGTAGATCGCGACCGTGCCGTTGTCGTTGAGGATGTAGGCGTAATAGAGGCCCGACCCGTTGCCGCTACCCTGGTAGCGTTCGGTGACGATGAGGGCGATCGGACGGTTCAGGAAGCCACCGACCGTGCGGCGCACGGTGAAGTCGAAGGCGCTGATGATCGTCATGAAGTTCGAGTCGGTCGAGACGACGAGGATGTCCTCACCGTCCGGCTGCCACGAGACCGCGGTCGGGCCGCGCTCGACACGGGTCTCGGCGACGATCTGGTTGAAGTTGCCGCTCGTCGGGTCGATGTCGATGAAGCTGACCGAGGCGCTGGCGAAGTTGGTCACCGCGAGCCGGGTCATGTTCGGCGACATCGCCATGCTGACCGGGTCGGACAGCTGGATCGTGTCGAGCACCGTGAAGCGGTTGCTGTTGACCACGACGACCTGGCGGTTGTCACGGTCGAGCACGTAGAGGAAGTGCCCGACCTGCTGGCGATAGGTGAACGGGCAGAACGGTGGCGGCGGCGGCGGCGAACCGGGAGCCGGCTGCGGGCCGACGAAGACACCCATGAAGGCGGTGCCGAAGACGCCGAGCTCGCCGAGGTTCGACGAGAACGGGTTGCCGAGGACGAGCAGGTTCAGCGGCGACGTGATGCAGCCGGCAGGCGGACCACCCGTGGCCATGGCGCCCGGAGGACCGTAGCTGGACTTCGTCACCGGCTCCTCGCCGAAGATGGCGCGGTTCGGGTTCGGCGGCGGGAACACGAGCCGCGGCGGGTTGGGAATGGGCGGCTGCGTGATCGTGTTGCCGGGCATCTGCGCGCCCATGAACTCGTTGATCTGGTTGGCCCGGCTCGCGTTGACGTTGATGTTCTCGTTGTTGAACACGAGATCGAGCGGAGCGCCGATGTGGATGTCGGTCACGTCACCGACGATCGGGTCACGCAGCAGACGCGTCTCACCGTTGGTGTCCTGCGTCAGCGTGAAGACGCCGCTACCACCCGCATCGAGGCTGCTCGTTCCGGGCGCGAGCGGCGGGTTGGTACCGGTCAGGCCGATGTTCGGATTGAGCGGGAAGCGGGTCGTGTCCGGATCGCCGGTGCCCTGACCGAAACCGTTGAGGTCGATGACGGAAACACCCGGCGAAGCACCACCGATGCCGACATAGACGACCTCCGGAGCGACCGGGGCATTGACGATGCCCGGCCCGATGCCGGTGGTGAACTGGGTCGCGATCGCCTGACCGATCAGCATGCCGGTGAGGCTGTGGATCGTCGTCGGCTGCACGATGAAGTCGACCGTCGACGAGCCCGGCAGGCTGTAGGCCGGCGTGATGATGTAGTTCATCAGGTCGCCGTACGTCACCGGGTCGGCGTGATACTGGATCGGGAACTTCTGCGCCGAGGCCGTCACTTCGAGCGTGACACCGGCCGCCGGCGGCGTGAACTGCGTCGGATCGAAGAACTGGCCGACTTCGGCGGGCTGGACCGGCTTGTTGAAGCGCACCAGGATCGTCGTGGTCGGATCGACACCGGTTTCGCTGTTGCCGGGCGAGATCTTCGGCGCGGACGTCGTGTAGCCGAGGACCTGCGGCGGATTGGGGTCGGCGCCGACCGTGGTCGCGGTCGCGACCTCCTGCTCGAGGATGTCGTTCTCGGTGTCGAGCACCGCATTCGTCACGACGATGCGCAGCAGGCGGTTGGCCGGGAACGTCTCGATGGTCGTCAGATCGTCGTCGGTGTCGGCAACGAACGTGAAGGACTTCTTGCCGACGAGATCGGCAGCACCCGCAAAGGACGGGAAGCCGGCGGCGCGCGTCTCACCCGCGGGGAGCTGGATGTTGCTGCCGTTGGCCTCGACCGCGAGCACCTTCTCGAGCTGACCATTGACGTTGTAGTAGGTGTAGCCGTTGACGAAGCCACGTCCCTGCACCGTCGTCGAGGTCTCGGTCGCCGGATCGTAGGCGAGGATATTCAACGCACCGGTCAAACCCGAGTTGCCCTGGTTGGCCAACAGGTTGCTGAGGATCGAATCGACGTCGAGCTTGTGCGAGAACGTGAAGTGCAGGAAGTGGTTGCCCGGGTTGCCGTCGGGCAGCAGCGCTGTCGGCGACAACGTGGCGACCGGCAGCACGCCATTGGCCCCCTTCGCATTCGCCTTCAACGTGTCGATGCTCTCGATGTTGACGACGTTGGTGGTCGGGTTGCCGAACGAATCGACCGTCCGGATGCGATACGGATAGACGGCTCCCGTGCCGGTGCTGATGCTGACGACCTTGAAGTCGCCACGGTTGTCGCGGTCGCCCGGCGTTCCACCCGCACACCCACCGAGGAGGATGGGCAAGCTGAGCAACGGCAGGAGAAGGATGGGACCGACAAAGGAAGCGGAAGGCGACCTGAGGGAAGTGGCTTTCATGGGAATATGATCCGCCGTGTCCACTGGGACGATGGCGGCGGTGGGTCTGCTCCGGGAAGCGTCCAGTCAGGGGGAGAGCCGTAGCACGTTACAACACGTTGGGTTCCATGCAAGCTGACGAAACCTCGCAATCGCCGTTGTCGTCGGACGAACCGCCGTCGTCAAACGGACGAACTCGAAGTCGCCGCCGGCCGAAGCCCTTGGCAATCCCCCCGGCGGGCGCCGGAGATGCGAGTTGGAAGCAAACGCGGTGCCTTGCCGGTAGCCCGGCTCGATTTTCCCTGGCCCACCTTCCGGGCGGGCGATCGCAGACCAGAGAAGTCGACGTAATCGACTGCAAATACTGATCTTCAGCAGAGCTCACGTGGTGAGGGAAGGCGCCGAGCGCATCCGCTCAACGAGCGAATGCGCTCGCGGGATGGCTCAGCCGATCCGCCTCGACCGCATGGGCTGGACCCGACCATCTACCCCTCGCAGCCCCAGGAACGGACGCCTGACTTCGCCGCGTGCACCGGCGCCCGATCGGCCGCGCATCTGCCCCATCTCCCCGGGACCGCGGGTGCCGATTTCCCGGCGCTGCCCGAACCCCCGCGGCATCCCGTGCTGCATTCCCCGCGGCATGCTCTGTTGCATCCTGTGCTGCATCCACTGCTGCATTCGTGCGCGGATTCTCTCGCGCAACTGCTGCGGCATCCTGCCGCGGGCCATCTCCCGCATCTTCCCGATGCGTTCGCGCAGGGCACCGCGCCGGTCGGCCATCCGCTGCCCCTTGCCGTGTCGGCCGTTCCCGGTTCGCCCCTCAGGGTTCCGCCCCCGCCCGGAACGCTGCGCCCGCTCGGCCTGCCGGCCATGCTTCGCCCGACCACCACGTTGGCCGCGCTCACCGCGCTCACCGCGTCGGCCGCGCTCACCGCGTTCGCTGCGTTGCTCGCGCTCCGCGGGCTCGCCACGTTCACCGCGCTGGCGGGGTGCGGCGCGCTCGCCGCGCTCGGGATTCTCGGCGCGCGGCGACGGACGCTCGCGTTGTCGGCCACGTTCCTGAGCCACGGTCTGCCCCGCGAGCAACACCATCAGGGTCATCGCGAGCATCTTCAATCGGTTTGTCATCATCGGTCCTCTCTCGTTCTGGAGACTGGTTGGGCCGCAGTAACGCGCCTCGAACCGACAACCCACCAACGGGACGAAACGCGCACTCGGTGCCGCCTGGCCCTACGATCCTCAGGATGAGCGATCCGCTCGACGAGTACCGCGGCAAGCGCGACTTCCGGATCACGCCCGAACCGGCGCCGGCCGAAGTGCGCAGCGGCGGCGACTCGACGTTCGTCGTCCATCGCCACGAGGCCCGAAACCTCCACTACGACCTTCGGCTCCAGCACAACGGCGTGCTGTGCTCCTGGGCCGTTCCCAAGGGGTTCTCGTACGATCCGACCGAGAAGCGCCTCGCCGTCCGCACCGAGGACCATCCGCTCGAATACGAACACTTCCATGGACGCATCCCGCGCGGCCAATACGGCGCCGGCACGATGATGATCTGGGATCGCGGCCGCTACGAGCTGGTCAAGATCACCGATTGGGACGAGGCGTTGGCCCGCGGCGAGTTGAAGTTACGCCTCTGCGGTCGCCGGCTGCGTGGCGAGTGGCACCTGGTTCGTACCCAGCAGGCGAACAACAGCTGGCTCTTGTTCAAGTCGCGCGACAGCTAC
This sequence comes from Planctomycetota bacterium, assembly GCA_020425885.1. The sequence continues at coordinate 4,615 of JAGQRA010000578.1, forward strand.
TCCGGACACTCGCGCGACAGCGCTCTCGGCGTCGACATCGACACCACCGACGAGGTCGCCATCGAGCCCGACACGCTGCGGCCGATGCGATGCGCTGGCGAACGTGCCACCTTCACCGACCCGGCGTGGGTCTTCGAGATGGAGTTCGCCGGACACCGCTGCTTCGCGCAGAAGAACGGCGCGACCAGCGCGATCCTCGGCCTCGACGATGCCCCGGCTACGGTCCGCGCCGCGCTGCTCGAACTGCGGTGCGAGCGCGCGCTGATCGACGGCGTCCTCGTCGCCCTCGATCCGCACGGGCTGCCGAGTCTCTCGTTGCTGCGCTCCACGCTCGCCGGCGACGACCGCGCCCATCTCGCCTACTACGCATTCGATCTGCTCCAGTGGGAGGACTACGACCTGCGCCGGCTGCCGTTGTTCGACCGCAAGGCGGCGTTGCGCACGCTGATCCCCGACCACCGCCACCTGTTCTACGTCGATCACGTCGCCGGCAACGGCAT
>JAGQRA010000579.1 GCA_020425885.1 Planctomycetota bacterium
CTGAGCGTCGCTTCGACGGCGGCCCCGAAGACCGCCGCTGAGGAAGGCGAGAACGTGACCACGACCGCGGCGGACGCCGAGGCCCTGGCCACCGCGGCGCTGCCGGTGCCCCTCGGCGGCTACGGCCTCGCCGCGCTGCCCGAGCAGGAGACCCTCGCCATCATCGGCGCGACGCTGTGGACCGCCGACGGCCGCGGCATCATCGACAACGGCGCCGTGCTGATCCGCGACGGCAAGATCGTCTTCGCCGGCCCGACCGACAGCCTGCCGGCCCTGCCGGCCGGCACCGCCACCATCGAGGCGCACGACAAGCACCTGACCCCGGGACTCATCGATTGTCACTCGCACACCGGCATCTCGGGCGGCATCAACGAGGGCGGGCAGGCGGTCACCGCCGAGGTCCGGATCCATGACGTCATCGACCCCGATGACGTCAACTGGTATCGCCAGCTCGCCGGCGGCGTCACGACGGTCAACCAGCTGCACGGCTCGGCCAACGCGATCGGCGGTCAGAGCTCGACCGTCAAGATCCGCTTCGGCGTCCGGCACCCCGACGAGATGCGGCTGCAGGGTGCGCCGGCCGGCATCAAGTGGGCGCTCGGCGAGAACCCGCGCCGCGCCAACAGCCAACAGCCTTCGACGCGCTACCCCGGCACGCGCATGGGTGTCGAGGCCCTGATCCGCGACCGACTCGTCGCCGCCGAAGCCTACGGCAGGAGCCAACGGGCCTACGCCGCGCTCTCGCCCCGCGACCGCACCACCGTGCTGCCGCCGCGGCGCGACCTCGAACTCGAGGCCATCGCCGAGATCATCGCCGGCACCCGACGCATCCACTGCCACAGCTACCGCCAGGACGAGATCTTCATGCTGTGCGGCATCGCCGCCGAGTACGGCTTCAAGATCGGCACCTTCCAGCACGTCCTCGAGGGCTACAAGGTCGCCGATGCCATCGCCAAGAACGCGATCGGCGCCTCGTCGTTCAGCGACTGGTGGGCCTACAAGTTCGAGGTCTACGACGCGATCCCGGAGAACGGCGCGATCATGCACGAGGCCTCGGTCTCGGTGTCGTTCAACAGCGACAGCAACGAACACGCCCGCCGGCTCAACACCGAGGCCGGCAAGGCGGTCAAGTACGGCCGCGTCGAGCCGGCCGCGGCGCTGTGTTTCGTGACCCGCAATCCGGCGGTGCAGCTCGGCATCTTCGATCGCACCGGCTCGCTGACCGCCGGCAAGGACGCCGACCTCGCGCTGTGGTCGAGCAACCCGCTCGAGTACGCCGCGCGCTGCGAGATCACCTGGGTCGACGGCCGTCGCATGTTCTCGCTGGCCCGCGACGCCGAGCTGCGGGCCGGCATCGCGCGCGAGCGCGCGCGCCTGCTGCAGAAGGCCGCGACCGCCGACAAGGGCAAGGGCGACCGCGGCCGGTCCGGTGATTCCCGGCGCGATGCCTACTGGCGGGCCGAGTATCTCGACGCCGCCTACTGCTGCCGCACTCACGAAGGAGGCCGCTGATGTTCACGTTCCGCATGACGACCTGCATCTTGCTCGTGGCCGCGACCGCCTGCGCCCAGGATCTCGTGCCCAAGGCGGCGCCCGGCAAAGAACCGGTCGTGCTGACCAACGCCGTCCTCCACACCGTCAGCGACGGCATCATCCTGCAAGGGACGATCTGGTTCGCCGATGGCGTGATCCGCGGCGTGCTGCCGAAGGGTTACACCATCGACGACCTGCCCGACTCGCCGCCGCCGCGGGTGATCGACCTCGAGGGCAAGCACGTCTATCCCGGACTGATCTCGGCGCACACGACGCTGGGTCTCGTCGAGATCGGCATGGTGCGGCAGACGGTCGACAGCGATGAGCTCGGCGAACTGACGCCCGAGGCGATCGCCGCCGTCGCCGTCAATCCGGACACCACGGCCATCCCGGTCGCGCGCAGCAACGGCGTGCTGGCCGCCTGCGTGTTCCCGCAGCGCGGCCTCGTCCCCGGCCGCGCCTCGGTGATCCAGCTCGACGGCTGGACCAACGCCGACCTCACGGTTCGCAAGGACGCCGGCCCGGTCGTGAGCTGGCCGTCGATGTCGTTCGGCGATCGCCCCCGCCGCCGCGGCGCGACGCAGCGCGACGAGGCCGACCCGAAGCAGCGCGCCCGCGAACAGCGGCAGGCCATCGCCGAGGCGTTCGTCCAGGCACGGGCCTGGCTCGACGCCCACGTCGCCGACCCGGGGATCGCCACCGACATCCGCCATCTCGCCCTGGTGCCGGCGCTGCGCGGCGAGGTCCCGGTCTTCGTGTTAGCCGACGACCTCGAGCAGATCGAGTCGGCGGTGTTGTGGGCCACCGGCGCCGGACTGCACCCCATCATCGTCGGCGGCCGCGAAGCGGAGGCCTGTGCGCCGCTGCTGCGCGAACGCCACGTCGCCGTCATCGTCGATGGCGTCCACAAGCTGCCGCGGCGCGAGGACAGCGCCTACGACGAGGCGTTCACGCTGCCGGCCAGACTCGCCCGGCAGGGCATCGAGTTCTGCATCGCCACCGGCTCGGACTTCAGCAGCGACCGCAACCTGCCCTACCACGCGGCCACGGCGGCGGCGTTCGGCCTCACCCCGCAGCAGGCGCTGGCCGCGATCACCCTCGACGCAGCCCGGATCCTCGGCGTCGGCGACCGACTCGGATCGCTGACGCAGGGCAAGGACGCGACCCTGTTCGTTACCGACGGCAGTCCACTCGAACTCGCCACCCGGATCGAGATGGCCTTCATCGCCGGGCGCCAGGTCGATCTGCGCAACAAGCAGACCGAGCTGGCCGCGAAGTACCGCGAGCGCTACCGCCAGCTGCGGGCGAAGTGACCTGCAGCACGGCGCGCGCGTACTGGCTGTGGTAGAGTCACCCGCGCCGTCGACCTGCCCCAGAGCCAACGGCGACCGTTGATCCGGCATACCCACGGGCAAGGAGATCCCATGGCTGATGACGACAAGAAGGCGGAAGCCGCCAAGAAGGCCGAAGCGAAGCCGGCGGAACTGGCCGCGGAGGTGCAGAAGCGGGCGCAGAGCCTGTGCGCGTCGATGAACAAGGCGTTCGATGCGGAGCGCAAGAAGACCGTCGATGCCGCCGTGGCAGCGCTGAAGAAGGCACTGGAGGACAAGGCCAAGAAGTCGGACAAGGGTGGCAAGCTGGACGAGAAGGATTTCGCCGAGAAGGCCGCCGCAATGAAGGCCAACATCCCGACCTTCAAGATGGCGCTGTCGGCGATGCGGGTCAGCGCCGACCAGCGCTCGGGCGAGGATCAGGCCTGGTACGCGATCAAGAAGTGGTCGAAGACCTGCATTTCGGCGCATCTGCATCACGCCGCCATCCACGTCGAGGTGCAGGTGACGCGCGGCTCGAAGAACGCCACCATCGGGTTGAAGGACTACCTGACCTACTTCCCGGCCACCTTCAAGCCGACCGATCATCTCCACGGCGTCAGCTGGGGCGTGATGTCCTTTGCCACGTTCAAGGCGAACTGGATCAGCGGGCTCAAATCGGCGGTGCTGGCGGACGCGAGCGGGACGAAGCAGGGCTTCCAGAGCTTCGATCCCTGGCATGTGGAGCTGCCGTCCGAGAAGATGAAGGGCATCCCCGCCGGCAAGGAGACCGGACCGGCGCGGCCGGGATACTCCGACAAGGAGGTGTTGGCCTGCATCGACCACTATGCGGAATACGCCGCCCATGTCGACGCGATCGAGGACGACAAGGAACGCAAGAACCACAAGAAGAACTCGTCCATCGAGAAGAACTACAAGAAGACCTTCAAGAACAAGTACAAGGCTCACAAGCAGAAGCTCGACGCGGCCAAGAAGAAGGTCGAGAAGGACGACAAGAAGAAGAAGGAGGTCGAGGCCGACATCGTCAAGAAGGTGAAGTCGATGAAGGGCCGGATGGACAAGACCTACGACGAGATCGTTGAGCTGAAGGAGTCCGGCGAGACAGCGGTGCCGTGACTCCGCGCCTGCCCCCGAGCTTCCCCGCGACACCGGGTCCCGGACGTCGCCGTCCAAGCGCTGCACGAACGCCACTGCGCCGGCACGGACTCGCTGGCCATCAGCCCGCTTCGCCGATCGCAGGCCGAGCCGGCCGAGAGGTACCGTGAGCGCTACCTCCAGCTGCGGGCGAAGTGACCTTCAGCGGAGCGCGCGCGTCATGAAGCAGCTGTTCGGATCGTCGACGTAGTCGGCGAACGGTCCGCACGGCTCGAAACCGAAGCGGCGGTACAGACCGCGCGCCGGCGCGAACTCCGGCTGCGAACCGGTCTCGAGGCTCAGCCGGTCGTAGCCCCGTTGCTGCGCCTCCTGCACGATGTGTTGCAGCATGCGCGCGGCGACACCCCGCCGCGTCCAGGCCGCGGCCGTACGCATCGACTTGATCTCGCCGTGGCGTGGGTCGAGCTCCTTGAGCGCGCCGCACCCAGCCAGCTCGGGGCCCGACCACGCCGTCCAGAACGTCAGCCCCGGCGCACGCAGCGCGTCGAGATCGAGCGCATGGATGCTCTCCGGCGGCGAGATCCGCGCCACGAACTCGAGGTGCTCGCGGAGCAACGCGGCGATTTCGGGACCGCGCAGGTCATCGACGCGGATCTCGAGGCGAAGAGACATGGGCGCGCATGCTGCGCGGCGGGTTGTGGAGCGTCAATGGGCTCGGGAGTCGTAGGGAGTGCGGCGGGCTGGTCGAGTCGATCACTGGATGGCTTCGAACGGACAGTTCGTCGTATGCATCTCGCCGCTGAGTGGATCGATGTCGAGACCCTGCATGCCGATCGTCATACCTACGATCCACGGCAGGTTGGGGATCGTGACGGTGTAGGGCTGCGGTCCCCGACTCGGGTAGTTGAGGGCACCGAGAATGACCGACACGGCCGGGTCGAGGTAGATGCGTCCGATGCCCGGAAACAGCACGTTCGTTTCGCCGAGGCCGAGCGCCACCGTCATGACGTGGCCGGCCTGGGCGTAGAAGTCGACGGTGTAAGGCGCACCTCGCACCGGCGACGCGGTGGTGACCGCCTCGCGCACCGTGCTGCTGTAGACGATCTGCTGGCGGGTGAGCGGAGTCACCCCGAGGAACAGATCCATGTCGCCGTCGAGATCGTAGTCGGCGACGAACGGGTAGCTGGACGTCGAGAGCTGACTGACCAGCAGAAGCAGAGGCGAGACGTCGACCATGCCGGTCGGCGTGTTCTCCCACAGCTGCGATGTGAAGTAGCCGGCTCCGAGATAGCAGTCGAGATCGCCGTCGCCGTCGAAGTCGATCACGGCATTCGCATGGCCAGACCAGTTCACTCCCTGGTTCGGCAGAAGCTGCGGCGCCGGGGTCAGCACCGAAGCATTGGCTGCCGCCAGATAGACCTGCTGCATGCCGACGTAGATCGCCAGCACATCGTCGTGCCCATCGCGGTCCATGTCGACGGCGAACAGGTCCTCGCAGTATCCGGTCGCGTTCTGCAGGATCGGCGTGAACACTCCCGTGCCGTCGTTCTGCAGCAGCTCGGTCGTGGAACCTCCGGCCATGACGTCGAGATCGCCGTCGAGATCGGCATCGAGCACCAGCAGGCAACGCGCCCAGATGCTGCTTACGATGCGCGTCGCGGTGACATCGGTGAAGTAGCCGGAACCGTCGTTCTCGTAGACCAGGAGGTTGGGATCGGAGCAGAGCAGCAGGTCCTGATCGCCATCCCGGTCGACATCGAAGAACACGGCGGACTGATTCACGAGTTGAACCGGCTGCGTCGGCTGTGACGGCAACCGCCCGACGCTCTCGGTGAAACCGCCGAGCCCGTCGCCCATCCAGAGCTGGTCGGGCCATGGCGCCGGCGGGCTTGCTTCTCCTCGCGACACGAAGATGTCGGTGTGACCGTCGCCGTCGACATCCGCTGCGGCGATGGGGTAGTTGTAAGTGATCCAAGGCGCGCCGACGGAGTTGAACGGTGGTGGATCCTGCCAGGCGCCGTTGCCGAAGATGCGCCGGTAGCTCATCGAGGGCGCTGGAGACGTGTTCATGGTCCAACCACCCAGGACGAACTCGCTGCAATCATCACCGTCGACATCCGCCTGCAACTCGCCGGTGGGGAATGGCCAGATCTTCTTCGAGATGAAGGCCGGCACTTGAGATTGGCCCGAGGCGAGTTCGGCCGTGAAGCATGATAACGTCGACGCCAGTATCGACCGGGCGATCATCGCACCACCCCCGGCATGCTGCGCACGACCCGTTGGTAGATCTCGTAGTCGGCCTCTGTGCCGAGCCAGGCTGGCAGGTTGAGCAACCGGGACAGCGACACCCTCGGGCCGAGCTGGCTGTTCGCCGCGGAAGGCCACGGGCTGCTCTGCGATGACATCGTGCCGCCGGCGTTCATGAGGATCAGGAAACTCTGCAGGTTGCCGATGCTCGTTCCGGTCGCAGGCAGGTTGCAGTTGATCCGAACTCCAAGATCGAGTTGAGCGGGGGGGAGCGGATCAGGGCAGGCGTCGTTGAGTCCCCACTGACTGGTGTCGAACGTTGCCTGCCCGCATGGGGCGAACGGGCCGAAGGGACTCGACGGCAGGGGCAACCAGTGCAGCGGTCCACCGGCAATGAACAAAGTGCCGGGCGGGTTGAGGTGGGCGTCCCACACCCAGGTGCTTGTGAGGACCTCTTGCGGCCAGACTGCAATCCCGTGGGGCGCGACGAACGTCCGGTTGTGGAACAGGGCAGGGTTGTCAGGGTAGAAGGTCTCGTTGAGTGGCGAAACGGAGATGTCCCATGGCGAGTGGTAATGCGGGTTGCACGCGAATGGATCGGCAAGTGGCCAGCCGCCAAGTGGGGTCGCAAAATCGGCGAACCGCTGCCCCCAGAACGGATGGACATCGGCCAGAAGATGCGGCGAGAAGTCGCACGCGAGATTCCTCGGAAACGGACCGATGCTGCCCGTCTGATTGAGCTGGTAGCGCGCCGTCTGCAGCCCCCCGACGAAGAAGCCCTCGGTGTAGTAGGTCTGCAGCGGCCCCGATGGGCACGGCAAGGTCTGCGTGATCGGCGCCGCCTGCACGTTGTCGTACCAGGGCAGCCCGCCGAGAATCCAGCTCGCCAGCGGCCGCGGGAACCCCGTCTGGTTCGGCTCTTCGACGAAGTAGGCACGGTCGTAGATCGTCAGGCCCGACCCGGGAACCTCACCGACGTACATGCGGGTCGACGGCAGGTAGCCCGCCATGATCAGGCCACCGCACTGATCAGCACCGATGTCGATGGTCCCGTACTGCGGCAGAGGGTTCGGCAGGATCCCGTCGCGCGGCAGCAATCGCATGTTGCCGAAACCCTCGCAGTCGTAGTCCCAAGCGTTGATCGGCGCTTCTTCAGTGCCTGCCGGCAAACCGGGAGCGTTGGCGAAGCCGATACCGCCGGAACTCGCGATCCCCAATCCGGAGATCCCCGGCAGCGCCCGGTTGACGCCAGCGCCGATCAGAGGATTGGGCAGCAAGGGGTTCATCTGGCCCGGGGGCGTCTTCAAGTCGTTGGAGGCATTCGGGCTCAACCGGTAGTCGTGGTGATCGTCCGTGCCCACCGCTCCGGCGAGCAGATCGCGCACGAAGATGTTGTGGAGGTTGGTCAGGTCGACTCGCGGCTGAAGACCACCGAGGTTCGGCGGAGTCGCGAATCCGGTGCTGGCGTTGGCCCAGTTGGGCACGGTCGGGATGAAGCCGAGGTTGGTCAGCGTCGGGATCCACGCGTTGAACTCCACCGGACTCGGGAGCGCAACACCGTCGACGATGGCTGCCTGCAGCGCAGCGGCTTGCAGCCCCTCGAACCCGGACACGACGCCACGGAGGATGTTGTTGATCACGAGCGGATCGTGATTGTTCGCCTGATACGGCAACGTCGGCGGCGGGTAGTCCTGCTCGACCTCGCCACTCCAGATCGATACTTGATTGCCGACGAACGTGTTGTTGACCAGCAACGGTTCGTGCACTCCCCAACGCGGAACTGCCAGGTCTTGGATTCCGAAGGCATCCAGTGCGATACCGACGACGTTGTCGACGAAGAAGCAATTGGTCACGGTCAGCCGGATGTGCCCCGTCCCCATCAAGCGGATTCCGATACCGTGCCCGCTGCCGCCTCCCTCCAGACTCGTCGCGTTTCTGATCGTGATCCCGTCGATGAACGCTCCCGCGTGCTCGGGTCCCGGAATCGTGAAGCTGATGGGGTGTGAACGCACCTCGAAGATGTTGGACGATCGGGTAGCCGGAGGCAGGCTCGAGTCCTTCGCGCGGCCATCGAAGATCGTATCGAGGGCACTCGTGCCTTGGATCGACACCCTGTCGAAGAGACCCAGGCGCCCGAGCCCGTTCGGCCGGCCTCCGAGTTCGACGGGAAACACCTCTCCATTCCAGGGCAACCCGGTAACGGCATCGACGTCGGGAGTGCCATGAGGAAGGAGGGGGTTGCGCGGGCCGTACAGTCCTGGCAGGCAGTGGATCACAACATGCGTGACGGTCATCCCGGTTTGGGGATTCAGCCACGGGAGCAATGGAGCCGGCGGATTCACCCGTGCCGGATCGTCGAACAGGGTGCAGACGTACTCGATTGCACCGTGCAACCCCGTGAGCGTGCGAAAGCTGTAAGGGGCATGCTGCAGATAGCCCGTCATCGCGTAGTTGGGGTTCGTGGGCCAGTACGGCATGTTGTTGGCATTGACCTGGTCGCGGGTATCGAGTGGGAGTGGCCGATGGTCGTTGGGCCAGCGACAGAAGCCATCGAGGTTGGGTTCAGCGCTGGTGGAATCCAGCGGATTGCCGGGGTTCAGCTCCCAGGCGCTTTCGTCGTCACCGAAGATCGGGTCGACGTAGACGTGGAACACGAACTCGGTCCGGGTCTGACCGATCGCGTCAGGCGTCAGAGCGAAGAGAGAGAGAGAGAGAGAGAGAGAGAGAGAGAGAGAGAAGACGCATGGGAACTCCTACCTTCGGTTCCGCAACCCCGGGAACCCGATGCCCGAGGATCCCCTGGTCGCGGCATCCCGTCAAGCCGCCCCGGATGCCAGAATGCCATAACAGGGAAAGCCGCTGGACCGCCTGGCCACATGTCGCGACTCTCCGACCGCCCTCAGCTCTCCAGCATCCGCCTGAGCTCAGCCACTCCGTTCACCAACCGCGCGGCGCCGGCCGCCCGCAGACGCTCGGCATGAGTTTCAGCGCCGATCCCGCGCGGCGACACGGCCAGGGCAACGACGCCGGCGGCCTTGGCAGCTGTGACGTCGCTCGGATTGTCGCCGAGCATCCACGCCGGCCGGCCCGGCCGGCCGAGTCGCTCGAGCGCGAGGCGCACCGGCCGCGGACTCGGTTTGCCGGGGCCGTCGTCGCCGCCGACGATGGCGTGGATCGACGGCGAATAGCCGTGCCGTTCGAGCACGGCATGCGCGAGTCGACGCGGACAGCTGGTGACGACGGCGATCGGCACCAGGGCCGCGATGGCGGCGACGTCGTCGGTGGCTGCCAACGCCGTGCCGGCGTAGATGTCGGCCAGCACGCCATCGAGATCCAGGACGATCGCCTCCGGCACCGGCAGTGGCACTTCCGACTTCATCGCCGCGAGCCGAGGAACTGCCAGATCGCCTCGAACTGGCGCGCGGCGTCGCCACCGAGGATCTCGGTGAACGCCGTCTTGCCACGATCGTCGGCGAACTTCGGCATGCGGGAATCGGGATCGATGCGCGGCGGATCGAGCAGCCAGCGTGAGTAGTACTCGTGGCGCAGCCGGCGCCGCGCCAGAAACAGCTCGATGCCTTCGCGCTCGAACACCTGCTCGGCCTTGTGCTCACCGAGGGCGTGACACAGCACGCAGCCGAAGCCGGTGCCGGCCTTGACCAGGTTCTCGCCGTGGATCGAGAGCTGCGCGTTCGGCGCCACCGCCGGCTCGTCACGCGAGTCGTAGCCGTGTTCGCGCACCAGACCGCGCGCGATCGCCTCGCCGCGATCGGGGAATGCCGGCATGCGCGCGTGCAGCCAGGGCCTCGGCGACTTCTCCTCGCCGGTCACGAAGCGTGCGATCCAGGATGGCTGCAGCTTGCCGCCGACCCAGGTCAACGCCGGCACGCCCTGCGCCACCGGGTCCTGCTCCGGCGGCAGCGGCGCGCTCTGCGCCAGCTCGGCGGTGACGCGGGCCCAGGTCGACGGCCGGTCATCGAGGCCGTGGCAGTTGGTGCAGCGCTGCGCCGCCAGGTTGTGCCGCGCATGATCCATCGGCGCGCTGCGGAACGGGACCGACTCGGCGAACGGCAGGAACGCGCGCAGGGCCTGCCGTTCTTCGACGGTCAGCTCATGCATCGGCGCGGCGCCGCGGCCGCGTTCGTGCTCGGCGAGGCAACCGCGCTCCGGATCGAGATTGCGCAGGAACGGCGCGATGTGTTCGTCGAGCGGCACGTCGAGCTCGTGACAGACCGCGCAGCGCTTCTTCTGCGCCAGCTTGCGGCCGCGCTCGGCATCGCCCCTGATCTCGCGCAGCGGCGGCGCGGCGTCGCGATGGACGTAGGCGGCGAGGGCGATCGCCTCCTCGCGCTGCAGGCGGAAGTCCGGCATGCGGACGTCGCGATGGTAGCGGCGCGGGTCCTGCAGGTACTCGACGAGCGCGGCCGGGTGCCACTTCTGCGCGACGTGATGCAACGGCAGCCGGTCGCCGAGTGCAGCCTGCTCGCGCGGCATGTCGGGCGGGACGTGACAGGCGATGCAGCCGAGCTCGAAGAAGCGCTTCTGGCCCTGGACCTCTGCCCCGGCCGGGAACTCGAACGGCAGCGGCGCGCCGAGGCCGCCGAGCCAGGTCGCCAGATCGTCGGCCTCCGGCTCCGCCAGCCCGAACTGCGGCATCGCCGCGTCGGGCCGGAACGACCGCGGCTGGAGCAGCCAGGCCGCCATCCAGCGGCTGTCGAGGCGGCCACCGACGGCGCGCAGATCGGGCCCGGCGAGATCGAGGGCGCCGAAGGCCGACTCGCCGAGGCGGTGCGCCTCGAACTCGTGACAGCGCGCGCAACGACGTTCCGCGAACAGCTGCTGACCGTGACTCAGGCGCTCGCCGGCGACGAGCTCCGGATCGTCGGCAGCCCACGACAACAGCTGCGGCGGGATCGGCTCGAAGCCGCAATCGGGCGGCGCCCAGAACAGGCGCAGCTGACCGTCCCCCATCGCCGGACTCTCGAACTCGAGCAGCAGCTCGTTGGCCCCCTTCTTGAGCCGCACCGACTTGTCGGTATCGATCGGTTTGCCCGGCAGCAGCCGGCCGTCGAGCGCGGCGGTGCCGTTCCAATGCAGCTTGACCGAACCGCGACCTTCGATCCGGAAGCGGTAGCGATCGCGAACCGGCACGTTGACGATGGCGCGGTAGGTCGCCCGGAAGTAGCCCGGCGTCAGGAACGGGCTCGGCACCTCACCGCGCTCGACGCAGAGCGAGATCAGGCGGCTCAGTTGCGACTGCGACTGCCGCGGCTTGCCGGCCGGCACGACGCGCTCGAAGGTGACCATGGCACCCTGCGTGGACTCGCCCTGCCCGGCGGCAGCCGCCGCACCCTGCGCGAATGCGAGCGCAGTCGTCGCCAGCACGGCGAGCGACGCAGCGACGGCGCGAAGTGCGACCATCACTTCTCCGGGAAGCCCGGGTTGTCGGCGAGGGAGTGGATCGAGTTGTGCAGCTCGCCCTTCTTCTGTTCGCCTGCGGCGGTGTCGACATTCCAGCTGATCCGCATCTGCTGCACCGGGCGCATGCCATCGACGGCGAGGAACACGGTGCGGCCATCGGCCCCGAGCCTGGCCGCGGTGACCTGCAGCGGATCGCGGTTCTGCTTGCCTTGCTCGACGCGGCGCTCCGGCTCGAGCACCGACAGCTCCGGCGAGCCGTAGTTGGACGAATAGAGGTAGTTCCAGATCTCGACGCCGTAGCTGTCGGGATCGTTGGCGGTCTCGGGATCGAGGGCCTCGTCGAACGTCAGGTAGACGCCGTCGCGACAGGTACGCAGCGCGATCGGCATGCCGAACGGCCTGGCGGTGCGGCGGACGCGATGGAAACCGCCTTCGCGCGCGGCGCTGGTCTGCCAACCCTTGAAGCCGGTGACGTAGAGCTGACCGTCGAGCGGCGAGAAGCGCGGTCGCATGCAGCTCGACGAGAAGTTCGCCGGCAGGCGGATCACGCCGCCCTGCATGCGACCATAGACGCGCTCGGGCAGCACCAGGTAGACCGAGCAGGTGCCGTACGAGCAGTGCAGCAACCGGCCGCCCAGATCGCGCCAGGCGTCGGTCGGCACCCAGGCCTGACCGCCGCTGCTGTTGTCGATCTCCATCGGCATCCAGCACAGCGGCAGGTCGGGCTCGTCGGGCACCGGCGAGCGATGCGCGGTGTCCTTGACGCCGCCGTAGAAGCCGGGCTCCTCGATCCAGTTGATGCGACAGCGCGGCATGTAGGTGCCCTCGTTGTCGCCGGAGGTGACGATGCCGCTCGGCCCGACGCCGATGCCGTTCGGCGCGCGCAGGCCCGCGGCGATGACCTCGATGCCCGCGCCGTCCTTGCCGACCTTCATGATCGTGCCGTGGTGCGGCGCGATCCGCATGAAGCCGCGGCCGCCGGGGTTCACCGGCCCGCCCTTGCTGAAGTAGAAGTTGCCGTCGGCGTCGGTCTGCAGATCGAACGCGAACTCGTGGAACGCGTGCGTGACGCAGACCTGGTTGTTGAAGCACTCGTAGAAGTCGGCCTCGCCGTTGCCGTCGGTGTCAAGCAGCCTGGTCAGGCCGTCGCGACCGTGGACATGGATGACGTCGTCGACGATGCGCAGGCCGAGCGGGTCGAACAGGCCGGTCGCGAAACGCTGCCAGCGCAGCTCGTCGAGGTCGGCGTCGATGCCGCTCACCACCCAGACGTCGCCGTTCCAGGTCGACACCGCGGCGCGGCCGTCGCTGAAGAAGTCGAACGCGGCGGTGCGCATGCGCGAGCCGTACGGGTTCTCGAACGGGATCGTGATCGTGTCGACGGCGAGCGCGCCGTCGTCGTCACCGATCACACCCTTGGTGACGAGCGGGTCGCCCCAGCGCCGCGCCGCCGGCCGCGTCGGCAACGGCGGCACGGTGGCCGCCCGCGTCATCTCCTTGGCGACCGCGGCGAGGTGCCGTTCGTCGCCGGCGGTCATCGCCAGCTGCAGGCGCAGCGGGCCGGCGTGCGGCGGGATCGCGAGCAGGATACGGTTGCCTTCGACTCCGAGCTCGGCGGCATCGCCGCGCAGCGCGCACAGCAGGCTCTGCCGGCTGCGGCCGGTGGCATCGACATCGGCGCGCAGCTTGTCGGCGAAGACGTCGATCTCGGAGAAGAAAGTGCCGCCGCGGCGGACATCGAGCAGCAGATGGCGGAACCTGCCGAGCCCGGCCTGGCGCCAGACGCTGACGCCGTGCTTGTCGCCTTCGCCGAGCGAGCCGCTGTCGACCTTCGCGATCCTGGTCCAGCCGTTCGCCTCCGGGTCCTTCGCGGTCGGATCAGGGGCGGCGTCAGCGCTGCCATAGAGGTCGTAGCGCTGGATCGCGCGATCGCCGTGATGCCAGCTGAAGGTGCTGACGCGCGACACCTCGACGACCGCAGCCAGGTCGACGTGGAAGCGGCCGTGGTCGGTGTCGTTGCCCGACACCTGATGGCGATCGAACCAGACGCTGCGGTCGGTGTCGTCGTCGTTGCCGGCCGCGACGCCATCGTGCAGGGCCGGAACGTCGCCGGTGGCGCCACCGTGGACCGGCGCGAAGCCGTCGACCCGGACGACCGTCGCGCCCGTGCCGCTCGATGCATCGAGGAAATCGGCGCGCGATGGCCCCCCCATCGGCAGCGTCGACCAGGCGGCGGTGGTGCCTGCCAGCTCGATGCCATCGGCGACCGCGGGCGTCCACTGCAGCATGGCGACGCGGGCCGGTTCGCTCATCTCGAGCGATCCGACGACCGCGCCATCGGGACCGTCCTCGACGACCATGACCTGGCGCTGCGCCGACGGCGACAGCTCGAGCGTGCGCGTGATGATGCGGCCACCGCCTTCCAGGCCGTAGCCCTCGCGCACGTCCATGTCGCCGATGCGGTAGCCGACGATGACCTGATCGCCGGCCAGCCACAGGCCGCGGTACTGGCCCCATTCGCGCGGCAACGGGCCATCGGGGATCGGACGCGGATCGCCGAGGTCTCCGGCCTGCGCCCAGCCCGGGCCGACCGCGGTCTCGGCGATCTTGCGCCCGCGCAGGCGAACCATCGGGCCGTGGGCGCCGTCGTAGGCGGTGCCCTTGAGTCGCAGCCAGCCATCGGTCCACGCCGCCGAGAGCCGCAGCAGCTCGGTGTCGAACGCGACCGCGCCGCCGTCCTTGCCGCCGAGCCTGACGACCACCCCCTTCATGGTGTTGCCGCTCGCACCGCCACCTTCGAAGGTGGTCATCAGACAGGGGCCGTAGTCCATCGAGTACGGCCATCCCTTGCCCTGAGCGAGGAGCGGAGCCGCGGCGAGGAGAAGAAGGGTCGTGGTGGAAGCGCGCTTCATCGGGCGCGGCATCCTACGGGCAGAGGCGGCAGAGGTGAGGCATTCTTCGTGGCCGCCGCCTCCCGAGCCACGTACCGTGCGCAGGCCCGATGCCGCCCCCCGGCCGAAACCGATGACGCGAATCGCCCTCGAACTGCTCGCCGCGCTGCTGGCTTGCTCCTGCATCACACCTCAGGCGGGCACCAGACCGCCGAACATACTGTTCGTGTTCGCCGACGATCTCGGCTGGAAGGACGTCGGCTTCCAGGGCAGCGAGCTGTGCGAGACGCCGAACCTCGACCGCCTGCGTCGCGAGTCGGTGATGTTCTCGCAGGCCTACGCCGCCGCCGGCAACTGCGCGCCGAGCCGGGCCTGCCTGCTGTCCGGACAGTACACGCCGCGGCACGGGGTCTACGCCGTCGGCAGCACCGAGCGCGGCAACAGGCAGATGATGCGCACGGTTCCGATCCGCAATCGCCAGGACCTGCCGCCGGAGAAGGTCACGCTGGCCGAAGCGCTACGCGACGCCGGCTATGCGACCGGCCTGTTCGGCAAATGGCATCTCGGCCACGCCGACGGCACCCGGCCCACCGACCAGGGCTTCGACACCTACGTCGACCCGCGGCAGCCTGACCCCAACAAGAAGCGCGACGAGCCCGCCGACCCCAAGGGGATCTACTCGCTGACCACAGCCGCGATCGAGTTCATGCGCGAGCAGGGCGGATCTCGACGACCGTTCTTCGCCTTCGTCTCGCATCACGCGATCCACAGCACGCTCGAAGCGCGCCCCGCGAGTCTCGCGCGGGTTCGCGCACGCCATCCCGAACTCAGCCAACGCGACGCCACCTATGCCGCCTGCACCTACGACCTCGACTGTGGCGTCGGCCTGCTGCTGCGGTTCCTCGACGAGTCGGGCCTGGCCGACGACACGATCGTCGTGTTCACGTCGGACAACGGCGGCACCGGTCAGATCTCGCAGGAGCCGCTGCGCGGCGCCAAGGGTGGCTACTACGAGGCGGGCATCCGCGAGCCGATGCTGGTGCGCTGGCCCGGCACGACCAAGGCCGGCGCGACGGTCGACACACCGGTCTGCCTCGTCGACATGTACCCCACGTTGCTCGCGATGGCCGGCGCCGAACGGCCGATCGACACGCCGCTGGACGGCGAGGATCTGACGCCGCTGCTGCGCGGCGACGGCGGCCTGTCGCGCGCGGCGATCTTCTGGCACTTCCCCGGCTACCTCAACAGCCCGGTGCCGCGCGGTCGCGACCCGGTGTTCCGCACCCGACCGGTCAGCGTGATCAGGAAGGGCGACTTCAAGCTCCACCTCTATCACGAGGAGTGGAGCCTCGACGGCGGTCGCGAGGCGCTGGCGACGAACCGTGCGGTCGAGCTCTACGACCTTCGCCATGATGAGGGTGAACGACACGACCTCGCGGGCGAGGATCCGAAGCGGCGCGACGAGCTGCTCGACGACCTGCTGGCCTGGATCGCGGCGATCGACGCACCGGTCTGCAAGGAACCGAACCCACGCTTCGACGCGAACGTCACCGGCGGCAGGTGACGCCCCTCGGCGCCGCGCGCCAAGGCGCCGCTCGGCAGGGCGCCGCAGTCACCGCGGCTCAACCCGTGCCCGTCTTCGACACGCCGGCGGTGATGCAGAATCGCAAGGCCTCTTCGACCGACATGTCGATCTCGCGCACCTTCGCCTTCTCGACGATGACGGTGAAGCCGCCGAGCTGGTAGCTCATCGGCAGGTAGACCGCGACCCTACCGTCACCGATGCCCGGCATGTCGTCGAAGCCATCGCGGGTCAGGAAGCCGATCTGATCGAAGCTGTCCTCGACCCGGACCAGCACGACCTTGCGGAACGGGCGTTCGTCGGGGCTGCCGAGCAGACGGACGACGTCGACGATCATGCCGTAGACCGACTTGACCACCGGGATCCGTTCGAGCAGCGCCGTCACCCGGCGATAGACCTGCTGCACGATGAACGAGTACATCAGCAGGCCTGCGGTCAGGACCAGCACGATCGACAAGGCGAGCCCCAACCCGGCCCAGTACCACTCCTGCACCCATTCGTCGTCGAAGATCAACAGCAGGAGCTGATGCAGCATCTGCTCGGTGCCGGCGACGGCCCACCAGATCAGCCCACCCGTGAGCGCCAGTGGCAGAATCGCGGCGAGGCCGCGGAAGAACAGCCTGGACAGGAAACCCATGCCGGCATGGTGCCTCGGGACCCCGCCGAATGCCGCACTTCGACCGGGTTTGCGCGGTGCGACACCGGATGTCTTGCTGACGGGACAAACGTCGTCCGCGACCCGGCATCGGGCCGGGCATCGGGCCCGGCCTCTGCCTTCCGGGGAAGCGCCGCAGCGAAGCGGGGAGGCCCGCGACTGGCCAGGTCGGGCACTTCGGGCACCGGAAAGGCCTCGAGCGCCCCGTTGACAGGGCGCGGTGCCCAATCTCGCCGCCGACGGTATCCTTCTTGCGGACAGGATGGCCCCAAAGCCCTTTCGATGCCAATGAACCTCCGCCGCCCCGCCCTGTTCCTCCTCCCGTTGCTGGTCGCGTTGGCATCCCCACTGGAGGCCCAGCGCCGCGGATCCTCGCAGCCGACGCCGTCGCGCCCCACACCGAGTGCTCCTGCCCCGAGGCCCCAGGCGCCGCGGGTCACGACGCCGCGCACTACTACACCGCGCACGACTCCTACTCCTCGCACCACGACGCCGCGCACCACGACGCCGCGGGTCACGACACCGCGGGTCACGACACCTCAGGTCACGACACCAAGGACCACTTCGCCGCGCCAGTCAACGCCGCGGACGGTCACGCCGCGGGCCACGACGCCGACTCCTCGCGCAACTTCGCCGCGCATCACCACACCGCGCGTCACTACCCCCCAGACCCAGACGCCACGGACATCGACCCCCCGTACCTCGACGAGAAGGCCTTCCAGCGGCTACTCGACTCCGAGCCCGACACCGACTACGAGCCCGTCGCCTTCCCCATCGTCGCCCCGCGTCGTCGATCGCTACTCACGACCTTCGCGCGGTTCCGGCAGTTCCTCCCCTTCGACCAGCAGCCAACCGGCACCGGCCGGAGGTTCGGTTCGCATCAGCAGCGGCTCCCTCCCTTCCTACGGGGCTCGCTCCACTGCACGGCCACGCCCCACGAACGTCACCCCATCGGTCGTCACGCCATCAGTCGGCACGCCATCGGTCGGCACGCCAACCAGCAGCCGGCCTTCGGCTCGCGACATCTATGATCGATCGGGCCGCCGCGCCACGCCGACCGTTCGGGCACCCCTCGACCGCCGCTACACGCCAAGCCGCCCCTACTCCCCGCGTGACTCGGTCGCGACTCGCGGCAACCGCACCGTCACGACGACGCCCCGGACCGGTGGACGAAGCAGCATCTCGATCACCGACCGCTACGGCACCGGGCGCCCGCTGGCGACCCCGACGCCGCGACTGACGACCCCACGGTCCGCGCCGCGCGCGACGTCTTCGCGCCGCACCGCGGTGGGCACCACGGCAGTCGCCAGGCTCGGCGCATCGCGCCTCGGCACCAGCAGGAGTTCGAGCCGAACGACCTCGCGACTGCGGGCAGTCGCGGGCTCCTGGTGGGATCCGTGCTACAGCTCGAGCTGGTACTGCGACCATGACTACTGGAGCTCCAGCTGCTGGACGCTCGGCGTCGGTCACGGCTGCTACCGCAGCTGCTTCTCGTTGGCCTGGCCCCTGTATCTGAGCAGCGTGTTCAGCTGGTCGGGTTGTCATCACACCTGCTGGTGGGACACCTGGTCCGATCCGTATTGGTCGTCGTCGCGCTACTGGTGGTATCCGTCCTCGACCTACTGCCCGACCTACCTCTACGTGCCGAGCAGCACAGTGATCATCGAGTCCGAGCCCGATGCGCCGCCTGCCGAGGGAGATGGCGCAGGTGAAGAAGCTCCGGACGAAAGCGGGGCGAGCAACGGCGAGGGCGAGGTCATCGTGGCGTCCAGCGGCGCACCTTCCGCCGGCAGCACCTCGGGCGACCTTGCCAACAAGTACCTCGACCTCGGCGATTTCTACTTCAAGGCCGGGCGCTTCAGCGATGCCGCCGATGCCTACGCCCGCGCACGGACCTACGCGCCTGACGATGCGGCGCTGCACTTCGTCCTGGCCGACGCCGCCTTCGCCATCGGCGACTACCACTTCGCCGCGTTCCTGATCGCCGAAGGCCTGCGCCTCGACCCGGGACTCGCCTCGGCGAAGGCCGACAAGCGGGATTTCTACGGCGACGCGAAGTTGTTCGACGAACACATGGCCGCGCTCGACAGCTACCTCGAGGACAAGCCCTACGACGCGTCGGCGCACCTGATCCGTGGTTACAACCTGTGCTTCTCCGAGCGATCGGCCGCGGCCATCGTCGCGTTCCAACGCGTGCTCGAGATCGCCCCGGATCATCGCGCGGCGCGCATGTTCCTCGAAGCCCTGCTGCCCGCGCCATCAGCCGAAGAGCCCGCATCCGATGATCCGGAAGACGGAGAGAAGAAGGACGGCTGAGCGCGGCGACCGATAACGCGGACCATTCATCGCGTCGGGCTCCTTGCCTCGCTACGCTCCGCGCGCAATGGCCCGCCGCATCGATACCTATCTGGAGCAGCTCCTCCCCGAAGAGAAGTTCGCGTTCTACGAATCGGTCCGCGACTTCGCCGACGCCGAAGTCGCGCCTCACCTGCTGCAATGGGAACGCGAACACCGCCACGTTCCCGATGAGTGCATCGCGAGCATGGGCCAGCTCGGGCTGTTCGGCCTGCCGATCCCGGAGAAGTACGGCGGCCAGGGCGGCAACCACACTGACCTCGTGCTGATGGGGCTCGCGCTCGGTTACCACAGCCAGTCGGTCGCCATCACGCCCGGTGCAGCGGTGTCCCTCGGCGCCAAGCCCCTGCTGCTCTGCGGCACCGAAGAGCAGAAGCAGGAACACCTGCCGGCGCTCGCCCGCGGCGAGCGCATGTTCGTATTCGGGCTCTCCGAGCCGGGCCGTGGCAGTGACGCCGCCAACCCCGAGGTCACGGCCGTACGCAACGGCGACAGCTGGGTCATCAACGGCGAGAAGTGCTGGTCGACCAATGCCAAGTGGGCCAGCCACGTCGTGGTCCACGCCCTGACCGCCCCCGACGCGCCGAACGGCAAGCGATCGACCTGCTTCATCGTGCCGATGGACCAGCAGGGCGTTTTCTATCAGGAGATGCAGGGCAAGAAGGCCTGGGAGCAGTCGTCGACGGGCTCGATCATGTTCGACAAGGTCGAGGTGCCGCACTCGGCGATCCTCGGTAGCGAGAACGAGGGCTTCAAGGTGATGGTGACGACCCTCAACGGTGGCCGTCTGTTCATCGCCGCGCTGGCCGTGGCCTCGCTCGCCTTCGCGCTCGACAAGTGCCGCGGCTACGCCGAGGAACGCATTCAGTTCGACGACAAGCCGATCGGCCGTTTCCAACGCGTCCAGGACGTCCTCGTCGACTGCGACATCGCCACCGAACGCGGCATCACCTGGCTGATGCATTGCTGTGATCTCTACGAGGAGAACCGGCTCGGTCGCGAACAGGCCGCCAAGGTCAAGGTCGACTGCAGCCGCTCGGCCAGCGACCTGCTGGTGCGGGCCATGGAGGTCTGCGGCGGCGTGGCCTGCTTCGACGAGTTCGGCCTGATCCGCCATCACAACGACCTGTTCGTCACCCGGGTCGGCGAAGGCAGCAACTTCGTGCTCAAGGACCTGATCGTGCGGCCCCTGCGCAGCAGCAGGTGATGAAGAAGGGCGCAGCAGCAGGTGATGAAGAAGGGCGCAGCAGCAGGTGATCGACGCCCCTCGCCGGCCGCGCCTACAGCAGCTGCTCGTAGATCGCCAGATCGGTCGCCGAGAAGCAGCAGAAGGTCACGTCTTCGATGCCGCGCGGCGCCGCTGCCCAGGCCCGCACCGTGGCCACCGCGATCTGCGCCGCCGCCGCGGCCGGATACCCGAACACCCCCGTGCTGATACACGGAAACGCCACCGTGAGCGCGCCCGCCGCCGCCGCGACCTCGAGCGATCGCCGATAGCACGACGCCAGCTGCTCCGGCTCCCCCCGCGTACCATCGTGAAAGACCGGGCCGACGGTGTGCACGACATGGCGCGCCGGCAGGCGATGACCACCGGTCAGCTTCGCATCGCCGACCTCGCAACCACCGAGCCGGCGACACTCCTCGAGCAGGGCCGGCCCGGCGCCGCGATGAATCGCGCCGTCGACGCCGCCGCC
This sequence comes from Planctomycetota bacterium, assembly GCA_020425885.1. The sequence continues at coordinate 20,805 of JAGQRA010000579.1, forward strand.
GCCGAGGAGGGTCGAGTTCGCGGCGTTGACGATCGCATCGACGGCCAGCGTCGTGATGTCGGCCTGCACGGCGTGCATTCGCATGGTCTGGACAACGATGCCCGAGATCGCCGAGTTCGCCCAGCCCCATCCGAGTCCATCGGACTCACCGCCCACGCCCAACGCGCGACGGCACCCGCCGTTGACAGCCCGCTACGGACGCGCTCCGATCCATCCGGTCATGGCAACGCCGAGCGAGGAACTGATGCCGCTCGTGAATGCCGCGCGGCAAGGTGAACGCACCGCCCTCGATGCCGTCGTGCGCGCCGTCCTGCCCGACCTGCGCGCCTACGTCCGCCTGCACGTCGGCGACCGCCTGCGCCAGCTGGAGTCCTGTTCCGACATGGTGCAGACCGCCTGTCGCGGCCTCGTCGAGGACATCGGTGGCTTCCGCGGCGAGGACGCATCCTCGTTCCGACGCTGGCTGTTCACGCTCGCGCTGAACAAGATCCAGATGCATGGTCGGCACTGGGTCGCGCAACGCCGTGATGCCGGCCGGCTGCAACCGCTGCAGCCGGCCGCGGATTCCTTGGCGCCGGAGGTCGTGGCCGCCTACGGCACGATCTGCACCCCGAGCCGTCACGCCGTCGCCCGCGAGGAGATGGAGCGGATCGAGCGCGCCTTCGATCATCTGCCCGACGAACACCGCACCGTGCTGACCCTGGCCTGCATCCTCGGGCTGCCGCACCGTGAGATCGCAGCCGAGATGGGCAAGTCGGAGGTCGCCGTGCGCAAGCTGCTGTCGCGGGCCCGCGCCAGGTTGGCTCTGGTCCTGGCACAGGAGCAGGCGTGAAGGCCAAGCACATCGCCATCCGCATCGAGCAGTGCCTCGCGCTCGCCAAGGCCTCGAACTGCACGCGGCGCAAGTTCGGCGCCCTGCTCGTCGATCCGACGCGCAACGTGTTGTTGATGGACGGCTACAACGGCGGCCCCCGCGGCGGCGGCGCGCTCTGCGGCGGCGAGGTCTGCCTGCGCGATCAGCTGCAGATCACCTCGGGCGAGCGCATCGAACTCGGCTGCCACCACGCCGAGATGAACGTGATCTGCAATGCCGCGGCCAACGGTGTGCCGATGCGCGGCGCCTGGCTGTTCGTGACCGGCGAGCCCTGCATGATGTGCGCGAAGATGCTCCACCACGCCGGCATCGCCAAGGTGCTCGTCGTCGAGGGCGGCTACCTCGGCGCCAACGGCGTCGACTACCTGCGGCAGCACGGCGTCGAGGTGCAGGCCGTGGCCGGGCCGGCGGACCCACGCGGCCCCGCGTCGGGCTGAGTTCGCTCCAGCAGCCAGGACGCGGTTACGGCGAACGCCCGTTCACCAGCGCCACCTGGCCGCTGCACCCGACCTGGCGCAGCGCCGACTGCCAGGCTTCGTCGTCGAGCACCAGACCCGCGGTCGCCAACGCATCGGTGTCGATGCCGCGCGGGCCGCGCACGCAGGTGATGCGCCGAGCGGTGACGCCGAGCCCGGATCCGGGATCGATGACGTGGGCATGGTGCGCGCCA
>JAGQRA010000580.1 GCA_020425885.1 Planctomycetota bacterium
CGAGATGTAGTCGAAGCCCGCCGCATCCGCCCGCGCCGCCGCCGCCGCCATCTCCTGGATGTTCTCGACGATCTTGACGTCCCCGCGACTGCCGCCGCGCCAGGTGATGACGAACGAGAAGCCGACGGTCAGGTCCGGATTCACCGCCTTGATCTTCGGGATCCAGCCGCAGATCTCGTCGAGCGACAGGGTCTTGTTCGACGGCTTGTGCATGCGGCGGAAGACGTCATTGCTGCCGGCATCCAGCGAGAGCCGCACCCAGTCGCCCTTGGTGAAGAACGGGGCCGCCTGCAGGATGCGCTCGTTGCGGCTGCCGTTGCTGACCACCGCGACCTGCAGATCGAGCTGCTTGCAGAACTCGACCGTCGCCGCGAAACCGGGGTACAGCGTCGGCTCGCCGCCACCGATCAGGATCACGCTGCGCAGGCCTCGCGCCGCCATCTGTCGCAGCGATTGGCGCAGCTCCTCGTCCTCGTGCCGCACCTTGCTGTTCAGGATGTCCCAGTCGATGCAGTGGTCGCAGGCGTAGTTGCACGCCGTCGTCAGGTCGAGGTTGATCGACAGCGGCGCCAGATCCGGCAGCGTCGGCGCCGTCGTCCCCGCCGCCGCGGCAGCGCGCAGAGCGCGCTGCCACTCGACGTAATCGACGACGCGCGGCCACAGGCTCGGCTGCTGCAGCTTGCGACCGAAGTCGTGGACCTGTTCGACACGTCTGGCGTCATCGCCCCGGGCCGGATCCGAAACCGTCGAGCCTCCCGATGATGGCGGAGAACCAGCGCAGTCGCGCAACGATGGCTCGGATGTGGATTCGGGGGTCGTCAAGGGGGCCTGGATCGAGGGGGCCGGGATTCTGGGCGGCAGCGAAACGATACACCAGCGCGTGCATCGGGTCAGGCAATGCCTGCTCGCGACCGTCACCCGTGACCAACGACCAGGAGTAGTCGGGGCCGAGACGGCGATCGACGCGGCGGCCATCGAGCGCGATCCAGGCCGGTCGCGGCTGCCGTTCGCGGTGTTCGAGGTGCAGGGCGACCGCGAGCGTACCGCCGTCTTGCCGCCGGAGTTCGAACTGCACCACATTGCGCTCGGCGGTGGCCGCCGCATCGACCTGCCGCACGGCGCCCACACCGGCCTCGGCATCGATGTCGGCGACGCTCTGGGCCAGACTCAAGACGTGTGACAGCGAATCGCGGACCATGGTCGGACCGCGCCCGGTCGGACCGAGGCCCATCTCGAGCGAGGCGACCGCGGTCGCGGTCGCCGCCAACTCCGGCCACAACGCGTGCAACGCCGGCAGCACGAACGGCCATTGGCAGTTCTCCATCAGCAGCACCCCGGCCGCCTCGAACGCGGCCGCGACCGCGAGCCCGCGTTCGGTCTGCTCGGGTAACGCCAGCGGCTTCTCGCACAGGCACGGCAGTCCCGCCGCGAGCGCGACCTCGAGGGCTTCGAGGTGGGCCTCCGCCGGGGAGCTGATGACGAGAGCATCGACGCCGGCGGCGAGCTCGTCGAGCGATGCGCAGGCCTCGACACCATGCCCGAGCCCGGCGCCGAGCGCGGCGGCGGCCCGGCGCGCCGAAGCGAGATCACGCCCGGCGACGGCCGCCACCTCGAGGCCGGCCCGTTCGAGCGCGGACGCCAGGAACGGGCCGAGCCCGTTGCGGGTCCGGCCGGCGCCGACGATGCCGATGCGCGTTGCCGCGGTCATTGGTAGATCTCAGGTGATGAAGGAGAGGAATGCAATCCGACGCCCCACCA
>JAGQRA010000581.1 GCA_020425885.1 Planctomycetota bacterium
CCCGGTCGCTGAGAGCTGCCGCGTCGAACCGGTCATGACGTCGGCTGGATTCGGGGTCACCGCGATCGACAGCAGTACCGCCGGGGTGACCGTCAACGTCGTCGTTCCTTGCACCGAGGTCGACGGATGCAGCGCGGTGATGGTCGTCGTTCCCGTCGCGACCGCGCTGGCCAGACCCTCGCTGCCGGAGAGGTTGGTGATCGTCGCGACCGAGGTCTGCGACGAACTCCACGACACCGCGGTCGTCAGGTCCTGGACCGTGCTGTCGGTGAACGTGCCGGTGGCCGTGAACTGCCGCGTCGTGCCCAGCGCGATCGAGGGTAAGGCCGGCGTGACCGCGATCGTCACCAGCTCGGCCGGCGTCACCGTGATCGCCGTCGCGCCATCGATGGCGGTCGCCGTGTCGGTGGCGGTCACGATGCTCGTGCCGAGGCCGGTGGCGGTCGCCAGTCCCGCAGTCATGCCGTTGCCGACCGCTGCCACGGCGGTGGTCGAGGACGCCCAGGCCGCGGTCGACGTCAGGTCGCGCGTGGAGCTGTCGCTGTAGGTGCCGGTCGCCGTGAACTGCCGTGTCGTGCCCAACGCGATCGACGGCAGAGTCGGCGTGATCTCGATCGCGACCAGGACGGCGGCCGTGACCTGCAGGTTCGTCGCGCCGGAGATTCCCGTTGCCGCATGCGTCGCCGTGACGACGGTGACGCCGAGGCCGGCGCCCGTCGCCATGCCACCGCCATCGATCGTCGCGATCGCGAGATTGGACGTTTGCCACGACACCTGCGTCGTCAGGTCCTGGGTCGACTGATCCGAGAAGATCCCGGTCGCCGCGAACTGCTGACCGGTGCCGAGTGCGATGGCGGGGTTGGTCGGAGTAACCTCGAGGCTGACGAGCACGGCATCGGTGACCCGGAAGGCGATGGTGGCGGCGATGCGCGTGGCCGGCTCGCGCGCCGTGATCGTCGTCGTGCCAGGCGCCATCCCGGTCACCGTGAGGCCGGTGGACGTCAGCGCGAGCGCGGCGATGTCGGTGTCGGCGCAGGACCATTCGACATCACTGGTCGCCTCGCGCAGCGAGCCGTCGCGATAGCGGACCACGGCGAAGAGATTGGTCGAGGTGCCGTGGGCGACAGCGGGCCCGGTCGGAGCGATCTCGAGCGCCGTCGGCAACGGCTCGCCGCCGCCACCCTGGTGGCAGCCTCCTGCCACGACACCGGAGAGCAGCAGGAGCAGGGCTCCGAGGTCGCGCCGGGCGGGCATATGGAAAGGAATCGGCGACCGCGGCCGGGGCTTGAATCTCAGGGGAAGTACGCGGCTGCAGTGTTGCGAAAGCCGTCAGTTCACGCGGTGCGGACGGGCCGGAACTCAATGACCGCGCCCGATCGCCGCGATCGATTCCATCTGAATCTCCACCGCCACCGGCTCGCCGATGGTGCCCTCCGCGCCGAGCAGCCGCTCGTCCTCGACGCCCACGCGCGCGGCACACCATCCGGTTCCACCGAGATCGCGCTACCGGTCGAGCGCCTCGGCG
>JAGQRA010000582.1 GCA_020425885.1 Planctomycetota bacterium
CCGCGGTCGTCTGGCGCGGCCCGATGCTCCACAAGGCGATCCAGCAGTTCCTCGAGGACGTCGACTGGGGCGAGCTCGACTACCTGCTGCTCGACCTCCCGCCCGGCACCGGCGACGTCTCGATGACGCTGGCGCAGCTACTGCCGCAGGCGCGCATCCTCGTCGTCACCACCCCGCAGCCGGCTGCGCAGACCGTCGCCGCGCGGGCGGCCGAGATGGCCGGCAAGGTGGACCTCGAGGTGCTCGGCGTGATCGAGAACATGTCCGGGTTCACGACCCCTGACGGCCAGCGCCACGCCATCTTCGGCGAGGGCGGTGGACAGGAGCTCGCCGACTCGCTCGACGTCCCGTTGCTCGGCAAGATCCCGCTGGAGGAGGCGCTGCGCGAGCACGCCGATGCCGGCAACCCGCTGGTAACGGCCGACCCCGGCTCCCCCGCGGCGATCGCGATCCACCAGGCGGCGCGGGGGATCATCGCCCAGACCCCCGTCGAGCTGCCGCTGATGCAGTCGGTTGCCGCGGACACGCCGGCGATGGCGCCGCCCGTGAGCGGCATGGAGCTGCCGGTCGTCCAGGCCGGCGGTTGACGGCGCAGCTGATCCTCGGATTTACGACCTGACGGGACCCGCTCGGTCGGCGGCGCTCATCGCCGCCGCCAGGGCGAGGGCGCAGGCGAACGAGAGAACGACCAGCGCCCCCGAAGCGAGCAGGAACGCGGTTCCGGCGCTGAACAGCGGAATGCCGCGCGAGGAGATCGCAGCCAGCACGAACACCAGGCCGAGCGCTGCCCCCATCCCGAAGAGGGCGAGCTCGGTCGATCCGATCGAGATCGGGCCGGGCACGCGCTCCGGCCCTCTGGCGCGGGGATCACGGTCGGGCCAACGCCGGATCGCGATCGCGGCCAGGGAGGCGACCGCGAGGCAGACGAAGTAGGCGCCGACCGCGTCGCTGGGACGGTGCCACTCGGCGGCCACCACGGCCACCCCGAAGGCGCCGCCGATCGCTCCCGCGGCCAGGGCGGTGGCGATCCGCAGGCGGGGCGGGACCACGAGCAGGGCCGCCAGGCAGACGGACATCCCGACTGTGGTGTGTCCCGACGGGTAGGAGTTGCCGGCGCCCGCCAGCCCAGAGGGGACGATCAGCGGGCGCTCGAGGATCACGAGCTTGAGGATCTCGGTGCTGAGGACCGCCGCGCCGACCGAGGCGGCGGCGATCAGCGCCATGCGCGGGCGGCCGCGCAGGAACGCGACGATGGCCACGAGGACCATGGCCATGAGCAGGGTGCCGCCGCTGACGATCCGCAGGAAGCGATCCGCCTGGCTCGCGCGCAGGTCGGAGATGACGTCGCCGCCGAGCAGCGTGCGCTCGTCCAGCTCCTGGCCCCAGTGCGTGCGCACCATGAGCACGTAGACGAGCACGACCGCGGCCGCCGCGGCGAGCGCGAGCAGCGTCAGCTGCCGGGGAAGCTGCTGGGACCCGGCCGTCACGGCCGGGCCTCGGCTACTTGCCGGCGAAGTAGTCGGCGTTGACTTGCGCGAACGCGGACCACTCGGCGGGGAGCTGGTCCTCGGCGAAGCAGGCGTCCACCGGGCAGGCCTCGACGCACGCATCGCAGTCGATGCACTCGTCCGGATCGATGTAGAGCTGCTTCTGCTCCTCGTAGTCGGGCTCGTCCGGGGTCGGGTGGATGCAGTCGACCGGGCAGACCTCGACGCAGGAGTTGTCCTTCTCGCCGATGCATGGCTCTGCGATCACGTAGGTCAAGGTTCGTTTCCCTCTCGGTTCGCTCGAATCTGGCTGCCGGGCGCGATTGCCCGGTTGAAGGCCGACATTGTACGGGCAGCCAGCCCGAACATCCGGCCAGGGGGCACGCGGTGGCCGTCCGGGGTGATTGACTGCATGGCAGGTACACCACTCGGAGAGGGAGAGGTCTCACATGACGCGACGGCTCTGCAAGCTCGTCCTGCTTGCGTTCGTTCTGGCGGTCTCGGCGGCAACCCATGCCGCGGCGGCCGAGCAATACGTGGCACTCGGCGATTCGTACTCGTCGGGCACCGGCACCCGCAGCTACTACGACTCGAGCTGCCAGCGCAGCAACTACTCGTACGCGAAGATCATCGGCGCCGAGCGCCCCAACACGAGCGTCAACCTCGTCGCCTGCAGCGGGGCGAAGACCGGTGACGTCCTGGCCAACCAGGTCTCGGCGCTCTCGTCGACGACGCGCTGGGCGTCGATCACGATCGGCGGCAACGACGCGGGCTTCTCCGACGTCATCACCGCCTGCGCACTGCCCTCCTGGGCGTCGAACTGCAACGGCAAGGTCGACACCGCGCAGAGCTACATCAACAACACCCTGCCCGGAAAGCTGAGCTCGGTCTACTCGACCATCAAGTCGAAGGCGCCGAACGCGACCGTGATCGTGCTCTCCTACCCGCGCCTGTTCATGGGCGAGGACTGCAACGCCGGCACGTTCTTCAGCTCCAGCGAGATGACGCGGCTGAACCAGACGGCCGACCTGCTGCGTGCACTGGATCAAGGCCGCGGTGGGCGGGTTCGACCCGGAGCACAATCGCGTCACCCTGGAGGATTCCCGGCCAGTCTATTACGAGCGCC
>JAGQRA010000583.1 GCA_020425885.1 Planctomycetota bacterium
TATCCGATGTACGACTGGGCTCACGGCCAGAGCGACTCGATCGAGGGCATCACGCACTCGCTGTGCACGCTCGAGTTCGAGCATCATCGGCCGCTCTACGACTGGTTCCTCGACGCCCTCGGCATCCACCATCCGCAGCAGATCGAGTTCGCCCGCCTCAACGTCGAGTACCTGCTGACCAGCAAGCGCAAGCTGCTGCTGCTGGTCGAGGGCGGCCACGTCGACGGCTGGGACGACCCGCGCATGCCGACCCTGCGCGGCCTGCGGCGCCGGGGTTATCCACCCGAAGCCCTGGTCGCCTTCTGCAGGCATGTCGGCATCGCCAAGTTCAACAGCACGCACGAGATGTCCCTGCTCGAGCACTTCGTGCGCGATCACCTCAACCGGACGGCCGAACGCCGCATGGTCGTGCTCGATCCGGTCGAGCTCGTGATCGAGAACTGGCCCGAGGGTCAGGTCGAGATGATGCCGGCGGTCAACAACCCCGAGGATCCCGCCGCGGGCTCGCGACTGATCCCGTTCTCGGGCCGGCTCTTGATCGAGCGCGAGGACTTCATGGAAGAGCCGCCGAAGAAGTTCTTCCGCCTCGCCCCGGGTCGCGAGGTGCGGCTGCGCTACGGCTACTTCGTCACCTGCACCGGCGTCGACAAGGACGCGGACGGCAACATCACCGCCATCCGCTGCAGCTACGATCCGGCGACCAGGGGCGGCAACGCGCCCGATGGCCGCAAGGTCAAGGCCACGATCCACTGGGTCTCCGCCGCGCACGCCAAGAGCGCCGAGGTCCGGCTCTACGAGCCGCTGTTCAACGTGCCCGATCCGGCCGCAGCCGATGGCGAAGACTTCCTCGGCCTGATCAACACGGCCAGCAGGCGCACGATCGAAGCCCGGCTCGAGCCCGACCTCGCCGACTCGCCCCCCGGCCAGCGCTTCCAGTTCGAGCGCATCGGCTACTTCTACTGCGACCCCAGTGACAGCACCCCGGGGGCGCCGGTGTTCCATCGCACGGTCACCCTCAAGGACGCCTGGAAGAAGGCGCAACAGAACGGGTGACGGCAGCGGCAGTCGTCGCGCCAGTTGCTATTCTGCCCACATGTACGATCCTCGAATGGTGGCCCCGATGCGCGCCGAACTGACCAACATCGGCGCCGAAGAACTGATGACCCCCGATGCCGTCGACGCCTGGGTCGGCGACGCCAGCAAGCCCGGCCTGCTCGTGATCAACTCGATCTGCGGCTGCGCCGCCGGCATGGCGCGCCCGGGCGTCGCGCTGGCGATGCAGAACGCGGTGCGACCGGAGCGCTTCGCGACGGTGTTCGCCGGCCAGGACAAGGAGGCGACGGCGCGCGCCCGCGAACACATCACCGGCATGCCCCCCTCGAGCCCGTCGGTCGCCCTGTTCAAGGACGGCAAGCTCGCCGACTTCCTGCCCCGCGGCCGCATCGAGGGCCGCTCCGCCGAGGACGTGCGCGCCGACCTCGTCGCCATGTTCGAGCGGCACCTCGCGAGCTGAGCGACTTCGCAGACGATCCCGCCGATGCCCCGCTACCGCAGCACGTGCTTGGCGGGATTGGTCGCCTGGATCGAACCCGTGCTCACGGTGTAGCTGACCGCCTGCACGTAGGCCGCGCGCCCGATGACCGAGCTGACGTTGGGAATGGACAAGCCCAGATAGGCGCGATCGTCGGCCGCGACCACCATTGACGGCAGCACGACATCGACGGGAATCCACTGGTCGCCGAACGGGGTCGGGAATGGCGTCGAGTAATGCGACCACGACAGCCACGGCACCACGAGGTCGCCGTTGTGGGCATGAACTCCGATCGTGATCGAACCGCCGACGGCACGGTTGGCGACGGCGGTGACGTGCGCCGAAGGCATCGGCTCGTTCTGATGGGTGTAGCGCCCGAGCTCGTCGGCACCGTAGCCGCCGTAGTCGTGGGTCAGATACCAGAGGTTGCCGTCGGGGCCCATCTTGATGCCGTAGCCGGCGCCGGGCAGATCGTCGAACAGGGTCTGTCCGAGCACGATCTGGCCGGTGGCGTCGAACGTCATCACGCGAATCCGGTTGTGGTTGTAGTCGGTGAAGAACCAGGCGTTCTGGTAGGTCACCGGGTAGTTCTCACCGGAGAAGAAGTCGCAGCCCGTCAACGCGGCGGTCGGCTGGTACCATTCCAGCGGGTCGACGAAGGCAGGGTCCGGCGTCACCTCGCGGCCTTCGATCGTCGGCCAACCGTAGTTACCGCCCGGAACGATACGGTTGACCTCGTCCATCAAGGCGCCGCCGTTCTCGGTCTGGAACAGGTCGCCGGTTACCGGATGGATGCTGAGGCCGAACTGATTGCGGTGGCCGAGCGAGTAGACCGGGCTGCCGGGGAACGGATTGCTGGCCGGGATGGTCAGGTTCGGCACCTCGAAGCGCAGCACCTTGCCGTTCCACGACTGAGGGTCCTGCGGCAGCGTGGTGTTGTAGCTGTCGCCGGTGGCGGCGTAGAGCGTGCCGTCCTGGCCGAAGATCAGCGGTCCGCCGTTGTGCAGCGTCACCGAATTGATCGCCCCGGGCGGCGTCAGCACCGTGTAGTTGCTGCCCCGCCCCGACACTTCCTGCAGCCGCGCGATGACGTTCTCACCGCCGCCGGCCTTGGTGTGGAAGACGTAGACGAAGCGATTGTTCAGGAAGTCGGGATCGACCGCGATGCCGAGCAGACCCTGCTCGGCATAGGACCCGCCATGGAACACGGACACGGTCGCCCACGGCGTCGGATCGAGGCTGCCGTTGGCGAAGACCCGGATGTTGCCGCTCATCCGCTCGGTCAGGAACAACCGACCATCGGGGGCAAATGCCATCGCCGTCGCTCCTTGCAGAGGACCGTCGACGAGGGTCTCGTAGGTGAACCCGGGAGGAGGAGTCTGAGCACTCAGGCTGCTGGCGAGAGCGAGGGCCAGTAGGCCAAACACGGATCGGTGCATGGTGTGGAACGACGAGGCTGAGGGGCAGATGCGAGGTGCCGGGACGAGGCTCGCAGCGAATGCGAGCCAGGAACCCTACGCAGGTCGATGGCGGAGCGGCCTGCTGTCTTCCGTGGTGGCGAGAAAGACTGGCCAGCAAGTCTACCAGCCGTAGCAGCGCATCATCGCCGAGTTTTCAAACCGGCATGGCATGGGCCCGACGCGTTCCGGCGACGAAGTCGACGCTGTGCCGTGCCTTGCGTTGGGGTGGCCCGAATCAACGCCACAGCGACGCTGGATGGCCTCCTGTCGTGCACGCTGTGCCGCGTCGTGGCGTTGCGTCTGATCTGAACCGAAGCGTCGCGCCGGAGGCGCGAGGCAAGGTCCTGAACGCGGTCGCACGCGCAGCGGGCGAGCGACGTTCAGAACGGGATGTCGCCGTAGTCGACGTCTCCCCCACCTGCTTCCGCCTCACCGGATTGACGCCCGCCGCGCCCACCGCCACCACCGCCGCCGCCGCTGCGTGCGCCGCTGCCGGAGCCGACGAACTGGAAGTTCTCGACGACCACCTCGAGCTTGCTGCGCTTGCCACCTTCCTGACTCTCCCAGGTCGAGTACTCGAGACGCCCCTCGATGAACAGCTGGCTGCCCTTGTGAACGTACTGGGCGAGCACTTCGGCCTGGCGCCCCCAGGCGGTGAGATCGACGAAGCAGGTCGACTCCTTCTGCTCACCGTTCGCCGAGTACTTGCGATTGACGGCCATGCCGAACTTGCCGATCGCGGTACCGCCCTGGGTGTGGCGGAGTTCGACATCCCGGGTCAGGTTGCCCAGCAGAATCACCTTGTTGAAGTTGGCCATAGTCGTGCGCTCTCTGTCTTTGATGCGGGGAATCGGGACTGCGGGAAACAGGCCGCCAGACCACGGCGAACCAGCCCAGACCGCGATCCTAGAGCAGTGCGTGCGCGGTTCCAACGGGCGGCTCAGGTCGCTAGAGTCGCGTTCGTGACATCGCCAACTCCACAACCCGAACGCCGTCGCGCCGCCCGCGCGTTGGCCGATTTTCCGATCCGCTTCTCCGAAGATGACGAACAGGAACCGGCGATTCTGCGCGACATCTCCGAGATCGGCCTCGCCTGCACCTCGCCGCGCGAGGTCCCGGAAATGACCCTGGTGGCCCTCGACTTCTCGCTGCCGGGATCGAGTGCGATTCACCACGTGAAGGGTGCCGTCGTGCGCTGCGAGCCGATGCCGAAGGGCCGCTACGACATGGCGGTCTACTTCACCGAAACCAGTGCCGAGACCCGCCTGGCGCTGGCCGGCTACGTCACGAGCGCACACCCGGCGCCGTAATCACAGCGCGCAAGGCGCGACACCGCCCCGAGCGCCCTCAGCGCCGGCGGCCGATCAGGAAGCGATCGATGCCTGCCGAGTCGGGCTCGAGCGCGATCTCGGCCAGTTGGCCCGAGGCATCGAGCGCTGCCAGCGCCGCATCGCTGGCCCCGATCCCGGTCTCGGCCAGGAACCAGCCGCCCGGGACGAGATGGCGCTCCAGACCAGCTGCGATCTCGCGATAGCACGAGGCGGGATCACCGGCCGCGGAAAACAACGCCAGCGGTGGCTCGAAGGCGCGCACATCGGCGGCGAGGTCGTCACTGGCGTGCGGATCGATGTACGGCGGGTTGGAGATGACCAGATCGAAGCGGGCGTCGGCCGGCACCGATTGCCACCAGGAGCCACGCAGGAATCGGATGCGATCGGCCACTCCGTGGCGCGCTGCATTGCGACGGGCGATCGCGAGTGCGTTCTCGCTGAGGTCGACCGCCGTCACCGCGAGCGCGGGCCGCTCGATCGCCAGGGCGATCGCGATCGCACCGCTGCCGGTGCCGAGATCGATCGCCGTGGCGAGGTCGCCGGTGCGTTCCAGGGCGATCGACACCAGGTCTTCGGTCTCGGGTCGCGGCACGAGAACCGCTGGCGAGACCTCGAGCTCGTGGCCGCGGAAGCTCCAGGAGCCGAGCAGGTGGGCGACCGGCTCGCCGTTGCCGCGACGTCGCAGCAGGCCGCGCATCCCGGTCCGTTCGGACTCGGACAGTGGACGGTCGAAGGCCAGGTAGAGCTCGAGCCGTGACATACCGAGCACCTTGCCGAGCAGCAGCTCGGCCGAGCGCTGCGGCGCCTCGATGCCGCGAGCCTCGAGCCACTGCGCCGCGCCACGCTGAACGCTGCCGACCGTGTGCACGGCGCCGACCGGATCACCGGCACTCTCCGCGGAGGCCACGAGAACGCGGCCTACTTGCGGCGACGCTTCTCGGCGGCGGCTTCCTGCTTCTGCTGCTGCAGCTGCTTGTTCTTCTTGTGACCGCCGAGGACGCCGCCGAAGAAGCCGAGCTCGGCCAGCAGCGCGCCGAGGAAGACGAGCACCTGACCCGGACCGAACAGGCGCCAGAAGTTGCCGACGCGGGCGGCGGCCTCGTTGTCCTTGGCCAGCGCGCTGCCCATGTCGCCGAACATCGCACCCCAGCTCGCCGAGTGCAGACACTCGCCCTGGATGTAGCCGCGTGCGTGCGCGACCTCGAGCGCCGTCGCCGGCACGAACGCCATCATGTTCATGATCACGGCGACCAACGGCCCGACGCAGGCCAGCAGCCACAGGATGCTGCTGCCCGAGGAGCGGTTGCTGTTGATCGTGCCCCACCAGGTCCGGATCATGCCGAGCCCGATCAGCAGGTAGATCGCGCCGCTCAGCGTCTGATAGCCGGCCGCCCCGTAGTTGGCGTCGAACGGCATCAGGCAGCCGACGAAGATCATGATGCCGGCCCAGAGGAACCTGTAGTAGGTCTTGTCACGGCAGAACGGGTTCACGGCCGGCGCCGGCAGACCCGAACGCAATGCCTGCAGCAGGGCTTCGTCGGACGTCATCGCGCCGACGGCGCCACCCGGGCCTCCGGCTTCGAGGGGCTCGAGCGGCTCGAGGGTGGCGAGATCACCTGGAATCTGGGTCATGATCGTATCAGTCGAGAGGGGTTGCGGTCAGGGGGGAGAATCGTGGCGAACCGGGGGGCCCGCGTCATCAACGAAAGCGGCTTTGGGAGGTTCGGCCGACATTCGCCGGCGTCACAGCTCCTCGATGGCCCGTTCCCGACGATCGTGCTGCAGCCCCTCGATCACGGGCTCGAGCCGACCCTCGAGGATCTGCGACAGGGCGAAGTTCTTGTTGAGCCGGTGGTCGGTGAGCCGGTCCTGCGGGAAGTTGTAGGTGCGGACGCGATCGTTGCGA
>JAGQRA010000584.1 GCA_020425885.1 Planctomycetota bacterium
CGTAGCTCTTGCTGAGCTGCTCGTATTCCATGCCGAAGCGCCAGTGCGGATAGCGCGTCGGGAAGCCGCCGTAGCTGGCGATCATGTTGAGCTCGTCGTAGTCGACGAGTTCGAACAACACCTCGTAGAAGTCGAGGCCGTAGCTCTTGGCGAGATCGCGCGTCTCGTCGCGGATGGCCGCGAGTTCGGGGGTCAGGTTGCCCATGGGATGGCGATCGGGTGGCGATCCGGAACTGTCGGCAGTATCGGCAGCTCGGCACGAAAGACTAAGCGCGGGCTGCGGCGTGACAACGCCGGAGCGGACCGGCGGCGGGATTTGGCGCGCGATCGTCGGCCGGCACTGGCCGTAGACGATCATGCTGCTCCTTCCGATCTCGGCGTCGCCCCTGGTGGTCGCCTACTACGTGAACCGCATGCACTGCGACTCCCGGATCGAAACGGCTTGTCACACCGGTACGACAATCCCGGCCGCGCCATGGATGAACGGACCCGGCACGACGATTGCCAAGTCACCCCCATGGCATTCTCCGTTCGTCCCCGTCCAGCCGTCCCCGCCCTGCTGTCCTGGCTGCTGTCGCTCGCCGGCGTCGCCGCGCCCGTCAACGCGCAGTGCGGTAGCCATTGGCTTGCTGGCGACCTGCCCGGTGCCGACAGCCACGTCCTGGCGCTCGCCAGCTGGGATCCCGACGGGCTCGGACCGTTGGCGCCGCGCCTCGTCGCTGGCGGCCGCTTCGCGACCGTCTCCGAATCCGGCGGCCGCTTCGTCGCCTGGCGCGACGCCACGCGGCAATGGCACCCGTTCGGCGCCGAGCTGCAAGGTGACGAGGTCAGCGCCCTGCTGCCGATGCCGAACGGTGACCTGATCGTCGGCGGCCGCTTCCAGTGCCCCAGCGTGCCCGGCACCTTCAACATCGCGCGCTGGGACGGCAGCGCCTGGCGACACCTCGCCGGCGGCATGGCCGGCGGCGTCCGGGACCTGGCGCTCGCCCCCAACGGCGACGTGATCGCGGTCGGCGCCTTCACGACGGCCGGCGGCGTCGCCGCCAACGGCGTCGCGCGCTGGAATGGTGCGTCGTGGGCCGCGCTCGGCAGCGGCATCACGGGCGCCCGCACGGTCGTCGTCATGCCGAACGGTGACGTGATCGTCGGCGGCACCTTCGCCAACGCCGGCGGCGTGGCGGCCGCCAGCATCGCGCGTTGGGACGGGCAGAGCTGGTCGCCGCTCGGCAGCGGCATCACCGCCGGCAGCACCCCGACGCCAGGCAACGTCGCGGATCTCGTCGTGCGCGCCAACGGCGACCTCGTAGCCGGCGGTCGATTCTCAGCGGCCGGCGGCGTCGCCGCGCGCCACGCCGCGGTCTGGAACGGGTAGACATGGTCGTCGATGGGCGATCCCTACAACGAGGTCCATGCCCTGCACGTGCGGGCGAGCGGCGAGGTCGTCTGCAGCACCTACTCGACCAACCCGGTCCGCACCTTCGATGACGCCGCCGGCACCTGGACCTGGATCCCCGGCACGACCGACGGCTACGTGTGGACTTTCGTCGACCACGCCGGCATCGGGCTCTGTGTGGGCGGCAACTTCGCCGAGTTCGATGGCGAGTTGACGTTCAACCTGGCGGAGTGGGACGGTGCGAATTGGTCGGCGACCGCACCTGGTGAGCCCGCGAACAGTCCGATCGGCCACCTCCAGCGCATGCCGAACGGTGACGTCATCGCACTCGGCCACTTCACGGAGATCGGCGGCGCTCGAGCTGACGGGATCGCGCGTTGGGATGGCAGCCGCTGGACCGCGCTCGGCTCGCCGCCGCCCTTGATCCTGATGTTCTCTTTCGGAATGGCTGCGCTCGCCAACGGCGACCTCGTGATCAGCTCGTTCACCGTCGTCGGCACGGTCCTCTACCGGTGGGACGGCATCAGCTGGACCACCTTGGCGTTGATTCCGGCCCCCCCCCACCGCGCTGCTCGAGCTGCCGAATGGCGACCTGCTCGCCGGCGGCATCCTCGGCGGGTTGGGGCGCTGGGACGGCAGCGCGTGGCAGCTCTTCGCCAGCGCCGACGCCACGGTCGCCAACCTCTGGCGTCTGCGCAATGGCGACGTCGTCGCCGGCGGCGCGTTCA
>JAGQRA010000585.1 GCA_020425885.1 Planctomycetota bacterium
CGATCGCTTCGGACAATCGCTGCTCCTCTACGAGGTCACCGGCCCGAAGCTGCACGTCGCGATCTGGCGCGATCAACGTCGCTATCCGGGCAGCAAGGCGGTGCCGGGGCCCGAGTCGGCGAAGATCCCGTACTTCGTGCCGGGTCAGCAGGACGGTTGGTGGGGGATCAGCCGCACCTACTTCGATGGCCCGGACGCGACGCGACCGACGCGGTTGTTCGAGGTCGCGACGTCGCACCTGATCTACTGCACCGTCGCCGGCAATCCCGACTTCAACTCCGGCTATCGGCCGGCGGCCTGGGCCGAGGCCGGTCTCGGCCGCTACCTCGAACACAGCATGACCGGCGCGCCGTCGCGGGCTGCGATCGCGGCGTGGCAGTGCCGGGACGCCGAGGCCAGGATCGTGCTTGCGCGCCCCGAGCGCGACCTGGCCCACGTCTCGCGCTACGACAGCAAGAAGTACTGGGGCGGGGTGTCGGACGAGAACGTGTTCGAGTTCCCGGCCGCCGAGCTGGCCGTCGCGTTCATCCTCGAAGCGGCGCCCGCCAGGGACATTCGCGACGGCTTCTTCCGCTACCTGCTCGAGGTGCTCCGCCCCGTGAAGGGCAGCAGCAGCACGGCGCTCGATCGCAATCTCGGCCGGCCGATCGAGGAACTCGATGCACCCTGGCACGACTGGATCCGTGAGCAGATCGAACCGCCGACGCCGGCGATCGGTCGACCCGGATCGGCAGCGGGGCGCTGAACCATGGAACCGATCATCGATCACATCCAGATAACCGTCCGCGACATGGATGTCGCCGTGTCGTTCTACGACCGGCTGCTGCCGCTCCTCGGGTTCGACCTCGGCAGGCGGGTGAGCGCGACGATCGAGGAACACGAGTTCCACGTCGTCGAGTACGCGCATCCCAGACTGGCTTTCGCCATCACCTCGCCGCGGTCGGCGTTCGCCGCCGAGGCGGTTCATCGCCGGCGGCCCGGGGCGCTGCATCATCTGGCGTTCCGGGCCGAATCGCGCGCCGAGGTCGATCGGCTGCATCGTGAACTCGTGCAGATCGGCGCGACCATCGTGAGCCCGCCGCGCGAGTATCCCGAGTACGTGCCGCCGGGCTACTACGCGGTCTTCTTCAAGGACCCCGATGGCATCAAGTACGAGATCGTCACCCATCCGCGCCTCGGCCTCGACGCGGGAAGCGATCCGGCATCGTGAGTCGGCAGGCGACGCCGGTTCCGCTACCGCGTCGCGCCGCGTAGCATCCCGGCATGAGCGACGAGGCCGGCAAGGACACCGACAGACTCGTGCAGGAGGCCAGCGTCGGTGACGCCGTCGCCATCGACGAGCTGCTGCTGCGCGTGCTGCCCGAGCTGCGCGCGTTCGTGCGGTTGCGTGCCGGTCCTCGCATCCTGCAGAAGGAGTCGGAAGAGGACCTCGTGCAGTCGGTCTGTCGCGAGTGCCTGTTGCAGCTCGACGGCTTCGAATACCGCGGCGTGCCGCAGTTCAAGAGCTGGCTGTTCACGCGGACGCTGCACAAGATCTACGACCGCAACAAGTTCTACGGCCGCGAGCGCCGCGACGCCGGGCGCGAGCAGGCGATCCCGACCGATCCGCAGTATCTGACCGCGCTCGGCAGCCTGCTGACGGCGTCGCGGGTCGCGATGCAGGCCGAGGATGCGGCTCGACTCGAGGCGGCGTTCGAGAAGTTGCCCGACGACTACCGCGAGGTGATCACGCTGGCCCGGATCGCCGGTCTCAGCCATGCCGAGATCGGTGAGCAGATGGGGCGTTCGCCGGAGGCGACGCGGGTCCTGCTGCATCGGGCGATGGCGCGTCTCGGCACCTTGCTCGAAGCGGACTGAGCCCTCACCTCTTCGACCAGCGGCACCATCACGCCGACCGCAGCAGCCCGTTCGCCGGCGGTCCGACCTGCAACGCCTGCAGATCGAACGCGTGCCGGATCACCGTGCGGTCGGGCAGGATCGCGCCGGTCGGGATCTCGATGCCGCGGTGGATGACGCAGCCCTTGCCGATGTAGGCGCGCGAGCCGATGACGACGTCGTCCATGATGCGGGCGCCGCCGTCGACCGTGGCCTCGGGGCCGATGGCGACGCGCGCGCCGATGCGGGCGTTGAAGCCGACCTTGGCGGCGACGCCGACCTCGGTGCCGGCGCCGAGCCTGCTGCCGCCGCCGATCATCGCCAGGTGACCGATGACGACCTTGGCGCCGGTCCGGATCGGCGCGACCTGGATCTGGCCATCGCTGCGCACGAGGTTGGTGCCGAGCGTGACGCGGTTGGCGACGTAGGTGCCGGGGCCGAAGTCGAGCAGGCACAGGTCCCGCATCCAGACATCTGGATAGAGCGTGATGTCGAGGCTGCCGCGGTAGCCGAACAGACGCAGCAGCAGCGCCTTCAGCGGCGGGCACGACCAGCTCAGGTGCAGCAGCGGTTTCATGTAGTAGACCGTCGTCCAGGCCGCGCCGTAGAGCATGCGGCCGCGGCAGAGCGCGGTGCGCGGGTCGCGCG
>JAGQRA010000586.1 GCA_020425885.1 Planctomycetota bacterium
CGGCCCGGGCGGCCGGCGAATCGGGCACCACCCGTTCGATCGTCGTGTCGGCCTCGATCCGCATCTCGGCGCCGATCCGGTCGGGCATCGGCCACGGGAACAGCACCGCGTCGGTCAGCGGCTGCCGTTGCCGCCACAGCTCGAGCGCCTGGCCGGTGCCGAGCTGGTGGCAGTGGATGCACGAGGCGTCGACGGCGGCGGCGCCGCCGCTGAAGTCCACCGAGTCCTCGAAGCGTTCCAGCACCGCCATCTGCTCGGGCACGAGGGCGATGGCCTTGGCGCCGGTCTTGCCGGCGAGCGCCGCCTTGTCGTTCGGATGGTCGGCATGCAGACGCAGGGCGCCTCGCAGCGCCTTCTTGAAGGCGTCGGCGGTCACGAAGGCGCTGCCGCCGCGGGCCGCCGAACGGGTGCCGAAGCGGCCGTAGATCGTGCGATCGGCGTTGAGGAAGAAGGCCGCGAAGGTCGCGTCGTAGTCGAACTGGAACAGCGACAGGTCGAGTCCGTTCGCCTGCACGACACGCACGCACACGAACTGCGACATCAGACCGGTCAGCTCAGCATCGTCGGGACGTGCCAACTGCACGTCGAAGCCTTGGCATTCGCGTCAAGGTACTCAACGGAACGTGATCAGCAGCGGCTTGCCGGTCTCGAGCGCCTTCAGGAAACCCTGGTCGACGTCGTTGTAGATCCAGAGGTCGGAGTCCTGCAGGTCGTTGCGGTCGGCGAGCACCTGGGCGCCTTCGCGCGCGTGACGTTGGGCCGTGAGCGGCGCGCACACCGTCGCGGTGAGCAGGAGGAGTGGGAGGGTCCTGATCGTCATGAGGGGCGCAACGTAGCGGGCCCGGGTCGAAGTCGCTGTCGCGATTCTGTCGCGTGGGCCCGGCTCTGGTGGAAACGCGGCGAAGGCCGAGCGGCGTCGTTATCGGCTGACGACTTCGCGGTCGAGCCGGTAACGTGCGCGCCATGGTCCGCCTCACCCTCGCCCTGATCCTGCCGTTGTTCGCCGCCTCCGCGCTCGCGCAAGCGAAGCTGTCCGGCAGCCGACCCAACATCATCTTCCTGTTCAGCGACGACCACGCCGCGCACGCGATCTCGGCCTACGGCTCGCGCATCAACGAGACGCCCAACATCGATCGCATCGCCAAGGGTGGCGTGCTGTTCCGCAACAACTTCTGCGGCAATTCGATCTGCGGGCCGTCGCGCGCGACCATCCTGACCGGCAAGCACTGCCACGTGAACGGCTTCATGCGCAACGGCAACCGCTTCGACCCCGATCAGGTGACGATGCCGAAGCTGCTGCAGAAGGCCGGCTACCAGACGGCGATGATCGGCAAGTGGCACCTCGAGTCCGACCCGCAGGGCTTCGACCACTGGATGATCCTGCCGGGGCAGGGGCAGTACTACAATCCGGACTTCATCACGCCCACGGGGCGCGTTCGCATCGAAGGTCACGCCACCAACATCACCGCCGACCTCGCCCTCGAATGGCTCGAAGGTCGCGACGCCGACAAGCCGTTCCTGCTGATGTGCCAGCACAAGGCGCCGCATCGCAATTGGATGGCGGCACCCGAGGAGCTCGGTCTCTACCGCGATCGCGACATCCCCGAGCCGGCGACCCTGTTCGACGACTACGCCGGCCGCCTGCCCGGGGCCGACCACACCGAGATGACGATCGCGCGGCACATGTACCTGCACTACGACCTGCTGGTGCCGCCGACCGAGGCCGAGCGGGCGGCGGGCTTCCAGGGCCCCGACAACGCCTTCGACGGCATCATGCGGCGCATGACCGAGTCGCAGCGCGCGACCTGGGATGCGGCCTACGCCGCCGAGAACGAGGCCTTCCGCCAGAACGAGCCCCAGGGCAAGGACCGCGTGCGGTGGTACTACCAGCGCTACATCAAGAACTACCTGCGCTGCGTTGCCGGCGTCGACCGCAACATCGGCCGCGTGCTCGACTGGCTCGACGCGCATCCCGAGGTCAAGCAGAACACCGTCGTCGTCTACTCGTCGGACCAGGGCTTCTACCTCGGCGATCACGGCTGGTACGACAAGCGCTGGATGTACGAGGAGAGCTTCCGCATGCCGCTCGTCGTGCAGTGGCCCGAGCACATCGCGGCCGGCGTCGAGGTCGCGCAGCTGACGCAGAACATCGACTTCGCGCCGACGTTCCTCGATCTCGCCGGCGTCGAGGTCCCGGCGGCGGTGCAGGGCGAGAGCCTGGTGCCGCTGCTCGAGGGCAAGCGGCCCGACGCCTGGCGCGACGCGCTCTACTTCCACTACTACGAGTCGCACGCGGTCCACATGGTGCCGGCGCACTACGGCGTGCGCACCGATCGCTACAAGCTGGTGCACTACTACGAGCCGGAGTGGAACGGCTGGGAGCTGTTCGATCTCGTCAAGGATCCCGACGAGCTGCACAATCTGGCCGACGAGCCGAGCCATGGCGCGATCCGGGCAGCGCTGCAGAAGCGTCTGGTCGAGCTGCGCAAGCAGTACGACGACACCACGGGCGTGCTCGGCTCGTTCGAACTGACCGCCGGCATCGCCCGCGTGCAGCCCACGTCGGGCGGCCAGCGCATCTGGGCCAACGCGACCGGGGGCTACGCCCTCATGGCCGGCGATCCCGGCGGGCGCAAGCTCACGACGACGATGGCGCCGGTCGCCGGGCGTCAGCAACAGAACGGCTTCGTGCTGCTGTCCGGCGGCGATCCGCGGCAGCAGCTCGTTCGCGCCGGCATCGAGTTCGGCGCCAGGCGGCTCGTCGTGGTCGGCCCGGGCGGGATGAAGGTCCGGCAGAGCGCCAAGGTCGATTGGGACGGGTCGACGCAGGTCGAGGTCTCCGTCACGATCGACCTCGCGGGCCATCGTCTGGTCGCCGCGGCGCTCGGGCAACGCGTCGAGGCGACGTTGCCGGCTGACTGGACCGAGCTCACGGCCTGGGGCTACGGCGCCAGTAACGCCGAGACGGAGTTCACCGAGATGGTCATCGAGTAGGGCCGGAGCGGTGAGCTTGACGAATCGGGAAGGGTGACGTATGTGTCGGCCGCTTCGAGGAGATCCGCACATGAACGGAAACCGTGTCGGCGTGCGAGTGGTGGCCTGTCTTGGGGGGGCGGATCGGGCCATTGCTCATCTGCCGGAGCCGAGCTGCTTCTTCCTCACGGAAGGCGCACCCTTCCAATGGCAGGGCGTGCGCGCACGCCCTGCTTCCGTCCTGCTTCTTGGGGCCCTCGTAGCCACGACGATGTCTGCGACTGTGATCGCACAAGCGACCAATGGTTGGATCCAGGTCGGAGGCGGCCATGAGCGCTACCAGCACGCGATGGCGTATGACAGCCAGCGAGGTCGGACTGTGATGTTCGGGGGCTCGAGCTACACGATCCTGCAAGCCCGAACCCATGAGTGGAACGGAGTGATGTGGGCAACGGTCTCCACCACCGGCCCGTCGGCCCGCGTCGGTCACGCAATGGCCTACGACAGCCAGCGCAACCGAACCGTGCTGTTTGGAGGCAGTAGCGCCTCCGGACCCCAAGGCGATACGTGGGAGTGGAACGGCACCAATTGGCAGCCGCAGATATGGGCCACGGGTCCGGCAGCCCAAGGTGACCATGCGATGGCCTATGACAGTCAGCGCGGGCGCACCGTGCTGTTCGGCCGCGGCGAAACATGGGCATGGGACGGCACGACGTGGTTGCAGGTAGCGAGCGTCGGCCCATCAAGCCGCACAGGACATGCGATGGCCTACGACAGCCACCGGGGCCAGACCGTGCTGTGGGGCGGCAGCGCCGGTGCTGACACCTGGGAGTGGGACGGCATCACGTGGACGCAGCGTGCCACGAGTGCGGGAGGTCCCTCCTGGGTTTTGGCCTCGAGCCCAGCAATGGTCTACGACAGCCAACGGCGCAGGACAGTGCTGTTCGCTGAGAGCTTCCTTTCCGCAGGAGCGACCTGGGATTGGGATGGTGTCACATGGACGCAGGTTCCCGTCAGTGGCCCGTCAGGCCGTACCGGTCACGCAATGGTCTACGACAGCCAGCGGAACCGTACCGTCCTGGTCGGCGGCAGCATGAACGGCGGCCTCTTCCAGTCTCTGGCTGACACTTGGGAGTTGGGCTTTCCGGGTACGGCCACGACCTACGCGACTGGTTGCGGTAGCCCGGCGCTCGTCCTCTCCCCGGTTGCCTCGGCCAGGCCGATCACAGGCGCAACGGCCCAGGCAGTGATGTCCCGCATCCCATCTTCGCTGGCATTTGTCGCGATCGGATGGAGCAACACGAATGTCGGTGCGTTCCCGCTGCCGCTTCCTCTGGTGAGCTACGGAATGCCCGGGTGTGACCTGCTGCAGTCGGCTGAGTTTGCCTTCGTTCCCGTCGTCTCGAGTGGTTCAGGCAGTGCGACTTACAGCCTCGCCGTCCCGAACCAGCCTGGCTTGCTCGGCCTTCACTTATACCTGCAAGGCTGGGCCAATGCCCTGGGCCAGAACGCCGCCAACGTCATCGTCAGCAATGGAGTCGAGTGGGCGATCGGGAACTCGTAGGGAGGGAGTTGCCGGCGGACTGGACCGAGCTCACGGCCTGGGGCTACGGCGCCAGCAACGCCGAGACCGTGTTCACCGAGATGGTCGTCGAGTAGCGCGCCGGCTACTCGGCGCCGTCGAACGCCTGCCGGATCCAGCCGAGCAGTTCGCCGTCGACCTCAGCCTTCGTGGAGAGCCAGACCTTGTACTGGCACATGCCGCCCGGCTTCTGCGCGATCAGGCGATCGGTGCCAACGACGCCCTTCATGTTGATGCCGATCTCGAGGCGGCCCTTGGTGCCGGGTCCGATCAGCGCGAACTGCTTCTTGCGCCGCAGGCTGACGTTGGCCTTCTTCGGCGCGATCTCGAAGGCGCCGAACTTCGCGACCTTCGCCATCACCGCGTCGTGCAAGGCGCGCAGCGGTTGCTTGGCGCCGGCGTAGATCGCGTCGAGCGGATCGGCGCCGGCGCCGGCGGGCGCCGCCTCGGCCGCCTGGCGAAACATGTGGACGACGGTGTTGGCGTCGCCGTGGCCCATGCCGAGTTCCTCCTTGAGGAACTTCACCAGTTCGCCGTGCTTGGCGAGGCCGCTCTTCCTGAGCATGGCGTGCAGTTGCGCGTGGGTCTTGCCGGTGCGCTTCTCGATGTTGGCGAGCTGGGTCGCCAGGCCCTGGTCGGGGGAACTCATCGCGGCATCGAACCCGAACTTCGCGTCGGGTTCAAACGGTCCGGCTGTCTAGCGGACGAGCTTGGTGTAGCGATAGTAGGCCTGCAGACTGAGCAGCCGCAGCGCGCCCGTGACGATGCGCGAGTGCCCGCCGGCCGGTTCCCAGCTGCCGGCGAACTCACCGTCGGTCAGCCGTGCATCGGCGATGCCCTGCAGCCGTTTGCTCCACGCCTTCCAGTCGCCGCCGCCGACCTGGAACAACGCGTAGCTGGTCCAGTAGGCCTCCCACGGTTCGTCGGTCCGGGCCTTCGCCCCGAGCAGCTTCGCCGCGGCGACCATCGAGGGCGTCGACTTCGGCTCCTGGCCGGCGAAGAACCGGCAGAACAGCGTGGCCGCGGTCTCGGCGGTCGTGAGCTTGTCGGCGGCCGGCTGGGTGTCGAACCAGGCGATCACTTCGGCGGGTCTGGCCGGTGGTTCCTGGGCGAAGAACTCGGCCGAGGCCAGCGCCATCAAGGCCGTCGCCGTCGACATGCAGTCGGAGGTGGTGCCATCGCCGAAGCCGCCGTCGGCCTGGCGGTGGGCACCGAGCCAGGCGAGGCCGTCTTGCAGCGCAGGGCGCAGCGGCCATGCAATCGACAGGCCGAAGGCCTCGGCCATGACGTAGGTCGCGAGAGCATGCAGGCGGACCTCGTCGGGGCCGCGTTGACCGAAGCGGCCGTCGTCGTCCTGCTGATCGAGGAGCCAACCGATGCCGCGGCTCAAGGGCTCGGTGAACGGGCCGCCGCGCAGCGTGTTGCCGTCGCCGAGCAGGCTCAGCATCAGCAGCGCGGTGCCTTCGAGGTCGGCGTTGCCTGCCGCATCCGGCAGGCTGCCGTCGGCCGATTGCTGCTGCAGCAGCCATGACCTCGTGCCGCTCGGAGCCTCGCCGAACCTGGCCATCGCGATGCCCTTGCCGCCGCCGCGCCCGCCGTAGCGCCCGCCGGCGCCACCGCCGAGCCCGTCTTCCCGGCCGGGTCGGGCGCGCGTCAGGCAGCCGACCGCCTGTGCCTGCACCGCCGGCTTGTCCTGCCGGACCACGCGCGGCGCGAAGGCGATGAACGGGCGCGGTCCGAGGTCGA
>JAGQRA010000068.1 GCA_020425885.1 Planctomycetota bacterium
AGCTCGTTGCGGAAATCGGATCGGTGAAGCGACTGTCCGCGTTGCAGGACTTCGCTGATTTGGTCCAGCGAGCTGACGATCTCTGGCCACCGTTCCCTGAGAACATCGAGCGCTACGAGGCATGGATCGGCCAGGCAAGGGCGATCGCCGCGGATCTGCCGCTGCATCGAGAGAGGCTCGCCGAGCTTCGCGGTCGGGCGCTGGATGCTACCGACCGAGAGCTGGCCGAGGACCGCGCGACACATCCGGACTTCGCCAGGTTGCGCCAGCTTCCGGGCTTGATCGCCTCGCAACGGTCGGCGCTTCTGCAGCGTCGTGACGGCATCGAGGCGAGGGAGTATCGACTCGACAGGGCCGCGCTCTCTGAGAAAGCACCGGCACTCATCGTTAGGGCATGGTCCCTGGTTTCCCCGGGACGAAGTGTATTCGGGCGCGAGGCCGAAGGAGTTGGGTTCGCGCGACGCGCTCTGGAACTGGCGACACAGGCGGGCAGCCGCGAGTCGATGGCCTCGGCGGGCAATGCGCTGTCGCGGGGGTTGTTTGCGATCGGTCGGGACCGGGACGCCCTGGCGGCGAGCAGGGCAGCGCTGAAGGCGGCGATTCAACCGGAGCAAAAGCGCTTCGCGATCCTCCTCGCGGACCTCGAACGCTGGGTCGCGACCGCATCCAGTCCCGCAGGCCTGGCGCACAGCGCGCAGCAGCTCGCGGCGCTGGAGGCCGAACAGAAGGAACTCGAGTCCAGGGTGAACGCGCGACGCACTTGGAACTTCCCGGACACGCAGCAGGGACGCGAGTCACGCTGGTGGCACACGAACCTCGCCCGACTGATCGAAGATCTCGCGGGACTCACGGACGAGCGGACCGGCCTGCTGTCGGAGGTTGCCGATGCCGCCTCGGCCAAGCACGGGTGGAGCGTGCCCCGTCGACTGGCGTTCGCGCGACGCCTGCAAGCCGGCTTGTCGGCCGGTAGCCCGTGGAGTGAGCGGTGGCGGGAGGCCGCGACGGCGATTCGCCGGCACGACAAGTACGGCGGGTTGGAGCTGTCGCCCCAGGTGGGTTTGGTGCCGATCGGACCGGACCCGCTGTCGGGACTGTGGGAGTTCTGGAACGTGACGACGGGGACAGAGCCGGTCCGAGCGGCAGACGGACACCTCGTGTTGACCGAGCAGACGGGAGCCGTGCTGGTCCTGATCCCGCCCGGGACGTTTTGGATGGGATCGAGTGTCGACCCGAAGGACCGCAACTACGTCAGTGCATCGGCAAGCGACGAGCGGCCGGTGCACGAAGTGACGATGTCCGCGTTCTTCCTGTCCAAGTACGAGATGACCCAGGCGCAATGGGCGTGGTTCGTCGGTCGGAACCCCAGTATGCACACCCCGCCGAGCGCGCTCGCGCAGAGCCTGTTGCATCCAGTGGAGCAATTGAGCTGGCACGAGTGCATGCGCCAATCGTCTCGCATGGGCCTCAGCTTGCCGAGCGAAGCGCAGTGGGAGTACGCATGCCGCGCGGCGACCTCGACCGCATGGTGGACCGGTGCCGAGCGGCGGTCGTTGCTCGATCGACGGGCCGCGAACTTCGCGGACCGAGCTGCCGGGCGCGCGAGGGCAGGCTGGTCGGACATCCGGGACTGGCCCGAACTGGATGACGGATACCCCCTGCATGCGCCGGTCGCGACGTTCGCTGCCAACCCATGGGGGTTGTACGACGTGCATGGCAACGTCTGGGAGTGGTGCCTGGATGGCTACGACTCGGTCTTCTATGCCCAGTCGCCGAAGCTGGACCCGTGCGCTCCATGGAAAGGAGTCAAGAACGGTGTCCTGCGCGGTGGCAGCTACACCGATGCTGTCATCCGCGGGCACTCTGCCAACCGTGCCGTCGCCTCTCGCGCGGCTGCCCTGAACAACATGGGCTTCTGGCCCTGCCGGGCGATCACGAAGTGATGGTTGCGGCCGGCAGCCGCCGCAGCGTCCGGCCTGGAGTCTGCGCCACGGAAGGGCGATTCAGAAGGTGCGTGGATTTCGGCGCAGGTCGCCGCCCGAAAACGCGGGCGAATGGGTGGATTCGGCGAGGCTCTCGGGGGGTGACGGGTGCTGGACGGCCCGCTTGCGGCGTCGCAGCTCCTTCGTGCGTTCGACATGAGATGCGAAGTCCACCCCGGACGGAGCTCGCCTGCCCGCGGGTTCGTCTTGGAGCTTGATTGAGATTGCGGATCTCCCGGGCTCACACTGCCGGGCCGGTTCAGCTCAGCCGTGAACAGTCCGGGCTACACGCCTGCCGGAGTGCGCGTCAGCACTTCGGCACCGTCTTCGTGGATGAAGATGGTGTGCTCCGTCTGGGCGACCCGGATGCCCGACTGTTCGACAAGCGGCGGGAACTCGACGATCATCCGCAGCTTGCGCAGCAGGTCGAGTGCTTGGTCGACCTTCGCCGGGGAGTCGAGGTGGCGCAGCAGCGTGCGCCGTGCGAACGGCAATCGTTCGGTCGCCTCCAGTGCCGCAGCGACGTCCGTGGGCAACTTCTTGAGTTCCTTGGTCTTCGGCGTGCGGACCAGCATGAAGACCTCGGCCGCACCCTGCTCGCGGATCGATCCTCGGCCATCGCATGCGAACGGCTCGCAGGCCACCGTCTGGCCGGGGCGCAGCGTGACCGCCTTCGGGTCGGGATAGTTCGGGATGCTCGGCTTGCAGTGGATGCAGTAGCGGGCCACGCCGTGTCCGGTCAGGTTGTAGACCGGCGTGAACCCCATCGCCTTGATGGTGCTCTCGATCTGCCGACCGATCTCGGTGATCGACGCGCCTGGCCCCATCACCGAGATGGCGTTCTCCAGCGCCATCTCGCTGGCCTGGACCAACAGCGATGCCGTGCCGTCGCGCAGGTCGACCGTGGTTGCGCTGTCGGTCACCCAGCCGTCGACGTGGGTTCCCATGTCGATCTTGATGATGTCGCCTTCCTGCGCCTCGGTCGGATCGCCCGGTGGCGAGCAGTAGTGCGCGGCGATGTTGTTGCGCGACAGCTGGGCGGGGAA
>JAGQRA010000069.1 GCA_020425885.1 Planctomycetota bacterium
CGTCGCGAACGCGAACACGGCGAGATTGGCGTTGGCGATCAGCGCGATGCAGAGCAACGCGGCGATCAGGCCCGGCGCCTGGGTGAAGCCGCCGACGAGGTCGCTCGGCAGGAAGAACCCGGGAACGAAACCGAGCAGTCCGCCGAGCACGCAGGCGAGCAGGACCTGCAGGCGGGTGGTGCGACCGCGCAGGATCGCACCGAGCTGGCGAGTGGGGAGCATGCCGCAACGCTACGCACTGCCGGCAACACGCGCCAGCGCATCGGCTATCCGGCCGTTGGCGCAGAGTGCGCGGTGCTCGAATCGTGCCGGATCCGGAATCCGTTGCACCCCCGGCGGTGGTTGCGGAGATCGTAGCGGCAGGTGCCCACCATCGAACCGTCCCCGACCCGGCTGCCCGCCGCCGACACCGCCCGGCTGCGCGCGGCGTTGTGGCGCTACCTGCGCGTGCTCGGCGCATCCGCCAGCGATGCCGACGACCTGGCGCAGGAGGCGTTCATGGTCGCCTTGCGCCGCCCGGACTTCGAAGCCGGTTCGGCCGCCGCGGTGTTCACCTTCCTGCGCACGACCGCGCGCCACCTCTGGCTGCGTTCGCGCCATCGGCACATCGACGAACGCCAGATCGCCGAAGCCGACGCGATCTGGGACCGCCGTTGCGGCAGCGACGGCAGCGGTGACGACTACCTCGAGGCGTTGCGTGCCTGCGTCGATGCGTTGCCGGCCCGCAGCCGGCAACTGCTGCAGGCCACCTATGGCGAGGGCGAAGGCCGCCAGCGTGCCGGCACCCGCCTCGGCATCGGCAGCCACGGCGTCAAGAGTGCGCTGCGCCGACTGCGCGCCGCGCTGCACGACTGCATCCAACGACGACTCGCGAGGCAACGATGAGCCACGACCGCGAACTCCATCCCGCCGACCAGCGGCTACTCGATGCTGCCCTGCAACAGCTGCTGCGTGCCCGCCCGGCGCCCGCGTTGGCGACGCCGACGCCGGCTCCGGTCGAACGCACACGCCGCACCCCGCTGCTGACCGCGGCGCTGTTCCTGTTCGGACTGTCGATCACGGCGATGATGCTGCTGCAGGCGAAGAACGATCGGGCCGCACCGGCGCAGCCGACCCCGACGCAGCCGTTGCCGACGCCGATCCAGGATCGTGAGCCGTCACCGCTGCCGCCGAGCGTCACGGCCAAGGGGCGCGCAGAGCTCGAGGGCCTGCCCGACGACACCGTGAACCTGGTGCTGTGGCCGCATGCACTCGGCGACCTGAAGTTGCTGCCGCGGCTGCGCGCGCTGCGCCGGCTCCAGATCGTGGTGCCGTCGTCCGGCACCGGCGGCAAGCTGGCGCAGCTGCTGGTCGATTGGAAGCGCCTGCCCGACGACACGCTGGCGCCGCTCGCCGACCTCCCTGCGCTCGAGTGCCTTGGCCTGCCGTCACCGCTGCACCTGCGCGCCGATCTGCTCACCCCGCTGCAACGCTGCCCGCGGCTGTGTCGCCTCGACCTGGTCGGCGAGAACGTCGTGATCGGCGACGACCTCGTCGCGGCCATGGCCGCGCTGCCGGGTCTGCGTGCGCTCGCGCTGGACATCGTCACGCTCGACGGCAAGGCGATGCGGCGCCTCGCCACGCTACCGCTGACCGAACTCGAGATCAGGCGCTGCCCGGCGTTCGACGCCGAGGCCTTCGAGGCGCTGTGTTCGATGCGGTCGCTCGAGAGCCTGGTGCTGCAGGACCTCGGTCGCCGCGACTTCTACGGCGGCGACGGCAAGGGCCTCCTGTGGCGCGCCACCGCGGCCGACCTCGAGAAGCTCGCGCGACTACCGCAGCTGCGAACCCTCCGATTGCAGAGCTGCGCCATCGGCACCGAGGAGTTGCAGGCGCTGCCGACGGGCCTGCATGAGCTGCAGCTCCGCGCCACCGACCTCGATGCCGACGGCTACCGCGAGCTGCGGCGGTTCGGCGAGCTGCGCCACCTCGACATCAGCACCGCCAAACACAGCCATTTCCTCGGCATGTCGGAGAGCCTGGCGCAGCAGTCCGCCAAGGCAGACGCGCTCGCCGAAGCGCTGGGCACGATGCGACTGCGATCTCTCAGCTTCGACGGCTATGCGACCGCCGCGCTGCTCGAGCAACTTGCCCTGCAACCCGATCTGGCGCGACTCGAACTCCGCCTCTACGAGCGGCTCTCGCTCGAGCCGCTGGCTGGCATGCGACAGCTGCGCGAGTTCGAGCTCTTCCAGAACCGGATCCCCTCGACCCTCACGCTCGACGATCTCGAGCCGCTGCGGACCTGCACCGGCCTGCGCCAGCTGACGCTGCGCCTCTGCAACTCGGAACTCGAGGCGAAGGCGATCGAGAAGCTGCTCGGCCATGACGTCGAGGTGCGACTGCACGTCACCCGCTTCAAGGAGAAGTAGGTTCGGGAGTCGCCGGGCTTCAGGCACCTTCGATCACGGCCCGCCAACGCTTCGGCGCGACCGAGTGGTGGCTCGACGCAAGCGAGCATCTGCCGCCGACGTTGGTGCCGTCTCCGGCCGAACCCGGCCGCCTGCGCGCCCTGCTCGATCTGCGCATCGCGCCGCTGCCGTGGCGGTTGCGCACGCGCCGACCCGTTGACGTGTTCCAGCCGCTCGGTTCTGAGCAGGCGATGGGAATGTGATGCGTAGTGACTCGGCCTGGCGGCTGCTGCGCCGAGGCGAACGGTCAGGGAATCAGTATCAGCCTTTGGGGGGCTTGCGCTTCGAGGAACTCGGGCTAGCTTCGTGACCACGACGTTCATGGCGTCATGATGGAAGGGAACAAAGCCAAACCGGGAACAACCCAGAACGGGAATCCCATCACGGAAACAAGGGGAGCCATGCAAGAACCTCTCTCTCTCTCTCTCTCTCTCTCTTGTAGCGAACCAGCAAGCGACGGCATGGAGGGCGGCCGGCGCCCGGCTCGTCGAGAACGCCGAAGGTCGCGACCGCTTGCCGCGTTCATCCTGCCGTTCCTCGGTCTGCCCGCGCCGACGATGGCGCAATCGCAGAACTGGGCCGACGTCTATCGCGATGACCAGGGCGTCCCACACATCGTCGCCGAGAGCGAGGAGAACGCCTGGTATGCCATGGGCCGCTAGTCAGGTGAATCCTCGCGGCGCGCGACAGTTTTCTAAGCGCATTGTCTGAGCTTGGCTATGGATGCATCGAGGGAAGCGATTACCGATGTGATGAGTGTGCGTCCGGCGCGAGTTACACGGTAACGGTGCGTTCCGTCGATCTTCTCGATGACACGGTGAGCGCGCAGGATGCGCAGGTGACGGGACAGCTTGGCGGTGATCCGCTTCCGTTCGTCCGGATCTTCAGGGACGTCGTGCAGGAGAGCGAGGACATCGCGATTGCGGAATCCGTTGGTGAGGAACTCGCCGCGACCGATGACGCGGAGCAAGTCAACGTCAGGGTTGGCCCAGGGCCTGAGAGCGCGGACCTGGCGACCGCCGATCTCGGCGCGGTCTGCGACCTTGGCGAGGACCTGGTGAACCTTGCGGTCGGAGTCGACGGTGGCGAGTGCATCGAGGTAGCGGGCATTGGCCTTGGCGGCGACCCCGACCCTCGCCTTGATGTCGGCGACGCCGCGGCGCAGTGGCCGGAGCTTGCGCTCGCTGTCGGGTTTGCCATCGGCCCTTCGCCTGCTCTTGAACTCGGCCGGTCGGTTCGTGGTGGTCTCGACCCGCAGGACGGAGCCCTGCTTGTCGTACATCTTGATCGAGTTGCCGGAGGCAGCGTGACGCACGCAGATGCCCTCGGGTCGAAGCTTGTAGTTGGTCACGACCTCGCCGCGATAGCTGGCGACCAGCTTCTTGCCGAGGTAGCGCATCGTGTCCTTGCTGCCAAGGTCGGTGATCGCGAATCGGGCAGGCTGGGGTAGAGGCTGGCGAGAGCTGCGGGTGATCGGAACATCACGTCGGTGGCGTACTCGCACTGGTGCAGCGTCCAGCGGTAGCTGCCGCCGGCCTGGTCAGCGATCTGGTCGAGCACCGGACTCAGTTCGGTGACGAAGCCATCGAGAACGTGGCGCCACGGCATCGAGACCATGCGATCCATGATCGCCTGCGCAGAGTCGACGTCATCGAGGGCGAGAAAGCAGTTGTCGGCACGGCGATACCCGAGCCCCTCGTGATCGAGCTGTCGCCCGAGCCACTCGCGGCCGTTGCAACAGAACTGCACGGTGTAGGGCATCCAGGTCTGGACGCGCAGGTGCGACCAGCCGAAGTCCCCGTCGAGGAAGTAGAGGTAGTAGTGCAGGCACTTGCCGGTCCGGCGGCGGAGTTCCTGAGTCTTGTCCCGCTTGGAGCGGAAGACCTGCCAGGTCATGCACGTCTCGACGCAGTTCAGCACGCAGACGAGTCCGTCGTCGACCGGGTGCTGGCGAAGGAGCTTGCGTGCGTAGTCCTCCTTCCTGACCGCGCTCGATTCCAGGTAGACCACTGGACGGCGAGCACTGGTGGCGGCTCGCTCGATCTCCTCCCGGATCATGGTGGTCATGAACTCGGCGAACCGTCCGAAGTCCTTCTTCAGGACGCCTTGACGGCTCAAGAACCCCTCGACCCCGGCAGCGAAGTTGAGCTGGGCAAGGTAGCCGCGGAACAACAGCCGGTCGAAGCC
This sequence comes from Planctomycetota bacterium, assembly GCA_020425885.1. Next base: position 4,638 of record JAGQRA010000069.1, read on the forward strand.
CTTCAGGACACCGGTGATCTTGGAAGCGTGGCGGGTTATGAAGTCGTGCACGGCGTTGGCTCGTGGGCAGGTTGAATGAACACTGCCTGTTTACCCGCGGACGACGCCGTGTTCCTTCCCTCGGCGTTGGACTACTCGATCCCTCAGCTCGCGCGGTCACGCTGCCGGGTTGGGTTTCGGGCGAGGCGGAGCCGAGCCTGAGATGGGTGAACCACTCCCGCAGTTCCGCCAGCACTTCGGGTCTCGGGCCCACGACCATACTGGAGTGGCCATCTGGCCGGGAACGAACGTGGACTACGTTGGCGCTGGGTTGAGGGCGACGGTGTGGAATGAGGACGTGCTGCTGAACTGGGTTCCCTCCCAGGGATATCAGCAGGGGATTCTGTGCATGGGGGGATCCTATGCGACGCTTCTGGCCCTGTTCCCGGACCAGGGCGCTGCTGAGTCCTACTTCTGGTGTACCCCCGGCGTTCAGGCATTGGGAACTGATCCTACTCGCTTCAACGTGCACATGAACGCACACGCCACGAACACTCTCTTGCAGAGCCACTTTGGTGACTTTGCAACGAACTACGTCTCACTGATCACCCACTACTATCAATGACCGCAGCCGGAATAGGTCCGATCGAGGATGTGCTCATGCCTGGTTCCCATTGCTCGTTTGCATCCAAGCGCGGGACCGTCCCGTTTGTCCTGTCGCTGTGCCTACCCGTCTCCGTTGCGAACGCACAGCATCCAGTGCTCGCGCCGACCTCCGACACGACGATCACCGTCGGCAGCGGCGCGCTACACTACAGCTCGATCCTCATCCCGGCTGGGGTCACGGTTCGATTCGCTGCCCCGGGACTCGGGGGCTATACACCTGGCACGCCGGCTGTGGTGTTCTGTGACGGCGATGCCATTGTGCACGGCATGATGTCGGTATCCGGCGAGATTGCCGCTGCCTATCCGGCGGGGTGGGTCACCACCGGAGCAGGAGCTCCGGGCTACGTCTGCGGCTCGGGCGCCAGCTTCAATCCTCCGCAAGGTGGATCCCACGCCGGCGCCTATGGCTCGGTCATCCCTTTCAGTCTCGATGGCGGCAGTTTCGGAGGGGCGCTCGCACAATACCCCTGGTGTCTCGGAGGCACCCCGACTGTTGTCTGGGGTGGGACAGGAGGCGGCACGCTGGCACTGCTCGCGCAGGGTCGCATTGAGGTCGATGGCACGGTCGCGGCTGATGGGCTCCACTATGGCTCCGTGACCGGGTCGATCTCTCCAGGTGGCGGCTCGGGCGGTTCGATTCTTCTGAGCGGCGCCGGCGGCGTCACGATCCTCCCGACCGGCCGCGTCACCGCCCGCGGCGGCACGGCCCTCAACGCCCACCCGACGACCGTCGGCGCCCCAGGCTACATCCGCCTCGACGCCTGGGGCACCGCGCCCATCATCCAAGGCACCGTCGATCCACCACCGACAACCCTCGAACTCCCCCACCTCCGCGCGCGAACGCAGTTGCGCATCGGCAGCACCTGGCTCCTCGACGTGCTCGCTCCCGAGAACGCGCCGATCTACGTCGCCGCGTCGCTGCTGCCGGGCCCCGGGACCCCGACCCCATTCGGCTCGCTCGGCCTCGACCTGCCCACCGCCGCCAACCTCGCAGTCACCTCGGCACAGCCGAGTCACGACCCGATCGCAACGGTGCCGTGGCCGGTGCCCAACGCGCCGTTCCTGATCGGACTCCAGCTCTGGGTCCAAGCCCTGGCCATCCCACCCACGCTGCCGCCGCGCCTGTCGAATACACTGCACGCCACCGTCCAATGAACGACGGATGATGAAACGAAAGGGAGCTGCTCAATGAGTGGCCTCAGTCTCCGTCGGACCGATAGCAGTCGCCCACCGCCGCGTCGAACCGATCCGCCATACCGCGATAGTGATCGACCCACGCCGCCGCGGGCTCGGTTCGTTCGCCCGACAGCCGCACGAACGGCGCCGCCACCGCATCGGCCGACAGACCCGGCTCCGTCGCCCGCCGCACCGACCACAGCGCCTGCAACGCGGCGCCGAGGGCGGCCGACTCGGTCTCGAGCAGCGGTTCGACCGGCAACGCGAACACGGCGGCCAGGATCTCGCGCCACAACGGGTTGTTCGCCGCGCCGCCGACCAGCCGCACTTCGGTGGCGGCGATGCCGAGGCGCTGCATCCGGCGCAGCCCGGCGCCGAGATTGAGCGAGGTGCCTTCGAGGGCGGCGCGATACAGATGCCCGGGGCGCAGCAGCCCGGGCCGCATGCCGAGCAGGGTCCCGGTCGCGTCGGGCAGGTCGGGCACGCGTTCGCCGAGCAGGAACGGCAACCACAACAGCCCGTCGCAACCCGGTGCGACCTCGCGCGCGCGCGCCGTCAGCGCCGCATGGTCCATGCCGGTGAGCGCCACGACCTCTTCGCTGACGCCGGTCAGGTTCATCACGCACAGCAGGGGCAGCCAGGCGCCGTCGCTGCTGCAGAACGGCGCGATCAGGCCGTCGGGGTCGACGACCGCGGCCTCGGTGCGGGTGAAGATCGTGCCCGAGGTGCCGAGGCTCACGACCACGACGCCTGGCCGCGTGGCGCCGCTGCCGATCGCCGACATCATGTTGTCGCCGCCGCCCGCCGATACCGGGATCCCCTGGCGCAGGCCGAGCAGGGCCGCGCCGCGCGCGTCGAGCTGGCCGGCGAAGGCGCCGGCCTCGAGCAGGGGCGGCAGCATCGCCGGCAGCTGCGGATCGATCGCTGCCATCCGCGTCGCGTCGAACGTCCGCGTCGTCGCCTCGAACCAGCCCGTGCCCGAGGCATCGCCACACTCCATCGACGCCGTGCCGGTCAACACGAAGTCAAGGTAGTCGTGCGGCAGCAGCACCCGGCGCACGCGACGCCAGTTCTCGGGTTCGCATTCCTTGAGCCACGACAGCTTGCTCGCCGTGAAGCCGGTCGGCACGCCGAGTCGCCGCGCTTGCTCGGCCGTCGCCGTGTCGCACCACAGCTTGGCCGGCCGCACGACCTGCCCCTCGTCGTCGAGCACGACGCAGCCATGTTGCTGACCCGACACGCCGATGCCGGCGATGCGGTCGCGATCGATCTGGCCGAACACCTCGTGCGCAGTAGCGGCCACGGCCTGCAGCCAGGTCTCGGGATGCTGTTCCATGTGCCCGGCCGGCAACCCGGCGATGAGGCCGTAGCCGTGCGCGGCGCGGGCCACGAC
>JAGQRA010000587.1 GCA_020425885.1 Planctomycetota bacterium
AGCGCCGAGCTCGAGACCATCCTGCACGACATCGAGTCGGGCGACATCGACCTCGACGCGCTGTCGGAGCAGGTCGAACGCGCGGCGGCGCTGCTGGCGATCTGCCGCGCGAAGTTGGCCGCGACCGAGACCAAGGTCAGGAAGGTCGTCGCCGAGATGGCCGACGAGTCGACCGCGACCGACGACGAGGACGAACGATGAACTTCGACTGGGAGGTCGCAACGTTGCTGTTCGTGACGTTCATCATCAGCGTCACCGTGCACGAAGCGGCGCACGCGTTGTTCGCCAAGCTCGGCGGCGACCCGACCGCCTACTACGCCGGCCAGGTCACGCTCAATCCCCTGCCGCACATCCAGCGCGAACCGTTCGGCATGCTGATCCTGCCGCTGCTGGTGCTGATCTCCAACAACGGCGGAGCCTGCATGGGCTTCGCCCACGCGCCGGTCAACCCGGTCTGGGCCTACCACCATCCGAAGAAGGCGGCCCTGATGTCGGCTGCGGGACCGCTGGCCAACGTGCTGCTCGCCGCCATCGCCTTCACCACGCTGTGGTTCATCGGCCGCCCCGACGGCGCCACCATCACGGCCATCTACAACATCGCCGGCGTGTTCCTGCGGATGAACCTGCTGCTCGCCGTGCTCAACTTCATCCCGCTGCCGCCGCTCGACGGCGCCGGCGTGTTGTCGGGCCTGTCGGCGCCGGCCCGGCGCTTCTACGACTGGCTGCAGCGGATCCCCTACAGCTCCCTGATCGTGCTGGTGCTGCTGTTCATGAACTTCCACCACCTGTTCGACCCGGTCCGTCGGACGGTGTTCGGCTGGCTGCCGGTGCACTGGATGCTGCGTTGATCGGCGCCGGCACGGGTGGCGCACCGCCGGTCACGGCATGCCGGTGATCGCCGCGCGCACCATCTCGCCGGCGAGCAGGCACGCGCTCATCGACACCTCGTAGGCGAACAGCGGGTCCCGCGCTTCCTCCTCGCGCATCAGGTAGCCGAGTTCGTCGTCGCAAAGGCCGAAGACGACCAGATCGGGCAGGCCGAGCTCGGCGCGGATCCTCTCGGCCAGGGCCGGCTCCATCTCACCGGGAACGGCGACCGCGGTGAAGGAGCCGATGCGCAGCAGGCCGACGGTGCTCCGGGCCGCGCCGTCATGGAGTTCGCGCGGCAGCACGCCCGTCAGCCGCCCGAGTCGGAAGCCGAGCGCGTGCACCGGCACGAACAGGTCGCGACGACGCACCTCGATGGCATCGACCTCGAGCACCTGCCCCGTCCGCAACGCCGCCTCGGCGACGTCGCAGGCCTGCTCGCCGAAGCCGATCACGCTCGCCATCGCGCGCGGACGGATCGCCGGCGAGATCAGGCCGCCGAGCGCGCCGTTGCAGAACACCGCCTGGCCGTGGCCGCGGGCACGCCATTCGTCGCACAGGGCCCCGACGAAGTCGGCGCTGAGCTCGGTGTTGCCACGCGGCAGCACCTCGGGATGACAGCCGAGGTGCAGCAGCGTGCCGACCGGCCGGCCATCGGCCACGGCCCTGGCCTGCAGCACGACGAGGCGACGATCGAAGACGCCGGCGCGATTGGTGTTCTTCAGCAGTCCTCGCGACGGCAGCATGCCGGTGCCGCGCACCAGCTCGGCCGCGACGGCCTTGGCACGAGCCTCGGCCACCGCCTCGCCGACTGCGTGGCGCAGCGCCATCAGATAGCCGCGGTCGCGACCGGACGTCAGGAACCAGTAGCCCCACAACCCGATCAGGTCCGGACCGGCGTGGGTGTGGCTGGCACAGACGAAGACATCGCCGTTGGCGAAGCCGGCGATGCCGGCCTTGATCCAGTCGACGTCCTCGCGCAGCATGCCGAGGTTGTCGATGCCGACGATGGCGAACGGCCGCCCATCGGCTTCGACGACCATGGCCCGCACGCGGAGCGGCGAGGCGACCCCGGTGCTGGTCCTGCCGATGTCGAACCCGGACATGTATCCGCCGACCGTCGGCGTGATATCACGTTCGGCGCTGCCGACGCGCAGCTCGCCGGCGACCGCAACCTGCCTGGCGTAGAACGCCGGCGTCGACGGTCGGCTGCGTTGGAAGATGCCGGCACAACCGGCCGTCGCCACCATCAGGATCAAGGCGCAGACTCGAGGCAGGCCCGGCACTTCAGACGGTCTCGAGGAGGACCCGCGCCCTGGCAAGAGCCTGGCGCGCGTCGGCCGCACCGCGATGGCTCGTCGCCCGTTGCAATGACCGCAGGTAATGCGCCAGCACCTCGCGGTCGTCGAGATCACGGAGGTAATGGCTGACCTGATCGAAGCCGCTGGAGCGGAGGTAGCGCGCGCAATCGCATTTGGTGATCGTGCGACCGGCATGGAACGGGTCGACCAGCACCGGGCGGATGCCGTGCAGGCGAACGAGGAAGTGATCCGGCAGGGCGACACCGGCGACCGAGAGACCGGCCCAGCGCGCGACCAACAGATAGATGATCGACAGCGACACGGGGACTCCGGTCCCGGTGTCGAGCACGCGATCGATCAGGACATGATCGAGTTCGAGGGCGCTGGCGCCGCCACCGTTCTCACCGTGCCCCTTGAGTCCGACATCGTCGTGCAGCCGCTCGGCCAGCAGCCGCGCGCAGGTCGGCAGGCTGCGCCCGGCGAACTGGCGCCGCAGCACCGTTGCATGGCGCAGCAGGCGCCGGCTCAACACGCTGCCCGGCGGCACGAACGTGCGCACCATGCGCGACAGCAGCGCCGCACCCTCGAGCAACGGCGGCACGGCCTCCTGGCTCGCGGGTTGTCCGAAGTGCAGCGACCCGGAGTCGGTCGACGCGAAGTGGGGCGAACCGGATTGGATCGGCTCGAGGCGAAGCGCGCCGAACTCGCGCAGATCCTTCTGCACCTCGAGCGTGCGGAGCACCGCCCGTGAACGCAGCCGCACCAGCAGCCGGTCGGCCTCGGCCGCGGACTCGAGCTGTTGCACCGCCACCTCGCCCCAGTGCAGCAGTCGTTCGCGGGCCGATGCATGCACCGCGCCGGCGTCATCGCCGAGCAATTCGATCGCGGTCGCGATCTGCTGCGCGGAAGGATGATTCGACTCGGGGATTCCGGACGGGGACGTCATGTCTGTCGCCGACATCACCTCATTCGAGGGGCGTCGAGGTCGCGAGCATAGCAAGCCCGGCGGCTGCAATCCCACCCGCTAGGCGGTACGAATCATGGCTGCCACCGCGCCACGGCGGGCCGGTTCACGAACTGCCCTTCGCATCGAACCGCCGTACGGAACGTACCATGCCCGACTCCTCGATGAGCCCCGAAGATTTTCGTCGATCAGGTCATGCCGTAGTCGACTGGATCGCCGACTACCGCGCCCGAACACACTCCAACGCCGTGACCAGCACCGCTCGGCCGGGTGAGCTGCTCGCCCGCCTGCCGACCTCGCCGCCGGAATCGGGCGAAGGCTTCGCCGCGGTGCTGCAGGACCTCGACGCGCTGATCCTGCCCGCACTCGCGCATTGGCAGCATCCACGCTTCTTCGGCTACTTCCCGTCGAACGGCGACCTCGCCTCGGTGCTCGGCGACTTCCTGAGCACCGGACTGGGCGTCCTCGGCCTGACCTGGCAGTCGGCGCCGGCGCTCACCGAACTCGAAGACCGCGTCACCGATTGGATGCGCCAGATGCTCGGTCTGAGCACGAACTGGCACGGCGTCATCCAGGACACGGCTTCGACCTCGACCTTGATCGCGATGCTGTGCGCGCGGGAACGGACGACGGCGCACGCCGCATCACGTTCCGGCCTGCAAGACGGTGAACCCCCGCTCGTGGTCTACACCAGCGCCCAGGCCCACAGCTCGGTCGACAAGGCGGTCCTGCTCGCGGGCTTCGGCCGCGACCATCTGCGCAAGATCGAGACCGACGCCGAACGCGCGCTCGACGCCGATCGACTGCGCGCCGCGATCGCGGCGGACCGCGCCGCCGGTCGCCGACCCTGTGCGATCGTGGCCACGACCGGAACGACGACCACCACGGCAATGGACCCGGTGCGAGCGTGCGCCGAGATCGCACGCGAGCACGGGCTGTGGCTCCACGTCGACGCCGCGATGGCGGGCTCGGCGATGATCCTGCCCGAGTGCCGCCGGCTCTGGCACGGCATCGAGGGCGCGGACTCGGTGGTGGTCAACGCGCACAAGTGGCTCGGCGCCGCCTTCGATTGTTCGTTGCAGTTCGTCCGCGATCCCGAGCACCTCGTTCGCGTCATGAGCACCAACCCGAGCTACCTGCAGACCGACGTCGACGGTCAGGTCAAGAGCTACCGCGACTGGGGCATCGCGCTCGGCCGGCGCTTCCGCGCGCTCAAGCTGTGGAGCCTGATCCGCACCCATGGCACGACCGGGTTGCAACGGCGATTGCGCCGCGACCTCGACAACGCGCGGTGGCTGGCCGAGCAGATCCGTGCCGCACCCGAGTGGCGGATCCTGGCGCCGGTGCCGCTGCAGACGCTGTGCGTACGACACGAGCCACCCGGGCTGGGCGGCGACGACCTCGATCGACACACCCTGGCCTGGGTCGAGCGATTGCACCGCAGCGGACGGGCCTTCGTCACGCCGGCCCAGCTCGACGATCGCTGGATGGTCCGCGTTTCGATCGGCGCGCTCGAGACCGAGCGCGATCACATCGCCGAGCTGTGGCAGGACATGAAAACTGCGGCGAACGGATCGCGTCCGTCCGCCGCAGGAGATGGTGCCGCAGGGAATGGTGCCCAGGACAAGACTTGAACTTGCAAGCCCAAAAAGGGCGCCAGCACCTCAAGCTGGTGCGTCTGCCAATTCCGCCACCTGGGCCCACTGGCACGGCGCGGGAGCCTAGCGCCCGGACCCGGCTTGTCAACCCTGCGTGAGACCGGATCGCGGGTGCCGCGTTACGGCGTCGAGAGGCTCCCGGACCGACGCGGCAGCGGCGCCGGAGGCTCGTGCCGAGGCATCGATGCCGTACCGCGTCGCGGCGTCGCAGGAATCAGTTGTTGAGCAGCAGCTTGGTCTGGAACCGGATGAAGTTCTTCGTCAGCTCGAGCTGGACGTAGCCGACATCGAGCAGCTGTGCCATCGCCCGCAGCTGGCTCATCTGGCCGCGATCCTTGGCCGAGAAGCTGGTCTTCTCGCGCCGCCACTTGTCGCGCATCGCCTGCTGCACGGCCTCTTCGAACTCGCCCTCCCGCACCTCGCGCGGCATGCTCGCCTTGCTGCGGTAGCGGGCGAACCGGGCCCGGCGGACCTCCTCCTCGACCTGCAGCCGGACGATGCTGAGCCAGCCGGGATCGGGCAGCTCGTTGTCGGCCTCGGCGAAGCGCAGGTAGTCGTCGAGCACCGGCAACAGGTTCTTGCCGCGCAGCCACAGGAAGCCGTTGAGCGCATCGGGCAACTCGCGGTCGAGCAACGCGAACTGCGGCAGCGCCTGGATCGACTTGTTGCCCGGAACCCGATAGTGGGTCCGCATGATGTCTTTGATCAGCGCTCCCGAGTTCGACACCATGAAGAACTGACGGAACACCATCATCGCGACCTCGCCCGTCGCCGGGATCTGCGGGTTGCAGAACTCGGTCACCGGCTCGGGCAGCGTGCCGCCGGGGAACGGCACCTTGAAGTGCCACACCTTGTTGATGTGGAAGCTGCCCGAGTTGTTCATCACCATGCTGATGAGGTCGTCGAGGATGCCGTTGCTGCCGGGTCGGATCCAGAACACCCAGGCCACCTGCGGCATCGGCGACTTGCGCGCGACCGGCACCATCAGGTTGCCGTCGTCGTCGCGCGACAGGTCCTCGACGTTGCGCCGGAACACGAACCCGGCGCGCGGCAGCAGCGCGATCTGCAGCCGCTGGATCAGGTCGTTCATGTCGGTCAGCTGGGCGTTCTGGAACGTCGATCGCCGCGCCATCTCGTTCATCAGATCGCGCTCGGCAGGCTCGAGCGCGCCGAACATCGCGTGCATGAACTCACCGACCGGCATTCGCAGCGCCGCCGCCGCACAGGCGCTGTCGGGCACCATCCCGATGAAGGGCTCGAGCCACTCGCCACGCGGCCGGCTCTCGGCGGTGTAGAAGCTGCTCTGGAACGCGCTGTGCTGCTTGCTGTTGAGCGCGATCTGTCCGGTCGCGCACAGCGCCTCCTCGCCCGGGGTGCCGTCGAACATCAGCCCGCCGGTCACCTTGAGCCAGCCCTTGAGGTTGAGGAAGCTGGCCAGCACACGCTCGTTCATGCTGTCCTCGGCCGCCGGGTTCGGCCACACCGAGGCGAAACGGAGGAAGGCGTCGAACGCGTTGGGTTCGAACATGTACTCGACGACGTTGGGCTCGTCGATCGCGTTGTCGTCGGCCCATTCCTCGATCCGCGCCACGGCGCCGTCGGCGTAGGCCGCGACCCGACCGAACGGCTCCTCGTCGCGGTTGCCGTCGATGAGGCGCTGCGACTGCTCGAGGATGAACTCGCTGTTGGCGACCATCAGCACATCGAGATGCCGCTTGATGTAGAGCGTGGCCGCGCCCGCCGGCGTGACGACGAGCATGTCCCCCTTGGTCTCGATCCGGACTCCGTTCTGGGCGACCTGATCCTGGACGTAGCCGAAGCCGGCCAGGCCCAGCGCCGCCTTGATGCGCCAGCTGACGCGCAGGTAGCAGCACCACCAGGGCTCGGCGAGCGGCCGCGGCGTCTGCTGCTGATAGTCCTGCACGTAGCCGGCGACGAGGACCTCGCGGCCGATCAGATCGCCGAGCAGATCGACCCAACCGCCGCTGTCCCGGCCCACCTGCTCGGCGGCCTGGCGCGCCTGCTGCACGGCGCGCTCGAGCCCGGCCTGACGCAGCTCCTGTCCGATCGGCCCGGCGTCGAGTTCGGCGAATCCCGAGGCCTGCGACAGGTCCTCCCACAGCTTCGGCTCGGGAAAGACCACGAAATCGTCCGCCAGGTGTTGCTTGCGGGCGAAGAAGTTGACGCCGCGCGGCACGAGGTCGCGCACGTCGCGCACGGTCCCCTCGAACGGATTGAAGACGAAGGCACCGACGAACAGCAGCAGGAACGCGATCAACGCTCCGATCACGACGGCGATGCGCTTCAGGATCCTGGACTTCTTCTTCGGCGTCTTGCTCATTGCATCTCGGGGCACCGTTCGACGTACCGGTCGTCTCGGGCACAGCAGCGTAACGACGGGCCCGATGGGCGCACGCACGGACTTCGACGACGACGACGCCGACAACTTCCTGCCAGTGTCGGGTACCGGAAGCGGCACGACCCGAGGTCATTTGCCTTCGCCGCTGGCGGGGGTTCTACTGCCGGCATGACTGGCCTCGCCGAGAACGCACGCACCGCCCGCATCGAGGAATCGCCGACCCTGGCGATCTCGGCGATGGCGGCCCGCATGAAGGCCGCCGGCCAGGACGTCGTCTCGCTCGGCGCCGGTGAGCCGGACTTCCCGACCCCCGAGCCCGTTGCCAAGGCCGCGATCGAAGCCATCGAGACCGGGAACTACCGCTACACCGCCGCCGCCGGCATACCGCAGCTGCGTCGGGCCGGCGCCGAATGGCTGCGCTCGAGCTTCGGGCTCGACTACGCGGCCGACGAGGTGATGGTGTGCGCCGGCGCCAAGGCCGCGCTCCACATGGGCCTCGAGGCGATCGTCGAGCCGGGTGATCGCGTGCTGATCCTGGCACCGTACTGGGTCTCCTACCCGGCGCTCGTGACGTTGGCCGGCGGCGAACCCGTCGTGCTGCCGCCGGTGCCCGAACTCGGCATGGTGCACGACGGCGACACGATCGAACGCGCCGCCCGCGAACACGGCGCCAAGGGCATCCTGCTCAACTTCCCGAACAACCCGTCGGGCGCGGTCGCATCACCGAGCCAGATCGGCGACATCGTCGCGGTGGCGGCGCGGAACGACATGTGGATCGTCTCGGACGAGATCTACAGCACGCTGCTCTACGATGGCGCGGAGCATCGCAGCCCGGCGGCGATGCCGGGCGGCCGCGACCGCACGATCGTCGTCAACGGCTTCACCAAGAGCCACACCCTGACCGGCTGGCGCACGAGCTTCCTGGCCGCACCGGCACCGATCGTCGCCGCCTGCTCGCGTATCCAGAGTCAGGTGCTCGGCAACCCGTGCACGATCAGCCAGGCCGCGATGCTGGCGGCATGCGAGCATCCCGTCCCCGAAGAACAGCGACGGCGCATGGCGGCGTTCGACGCCCGACGTCGCTACCTGGTCGCGGAGATCAACCGCATCCCCGGTCTGCACCTGAGCTCGCCGCAGGGCGCGTTCTACGCCCTCGTCGACGCCCGTGAACTGTGCCGCGAACGCGGCATCGACGACCTCGAGATGTGCCGGCAGCTGCTCGAGAACCATCTGCTCGCCGGCATCCCCGGCAGCGCCTTCGCGATCCCCGAGTTCGTCCGCTTCAGCTACGCGGCGGCGATGGACAGCCTGCGCGAGGCGGTCCTGCGCCTGCGCGCCTACGCCACCGGCGACCGGTGAGGCACGACAACCGATGAGACACCGATGAACCAGGACGAGAGGAGCGAACAGGTCCTGCCGGCCGAGAACCTGGCCGCGCTGACGGTCGCCGATCACCGCTGGGACGTGTTCGCCCAGCTGCGGAACTGCAAGGAGCTCACGACCAAGCAGGGCCGGCCGTACCTGATCGTCGAGCTCGCCGACGTCCACGCCACGATCGAGGCGCGCATCTGGGACAACGCCGAGGAGGCCATGGCGGCGGCCAAGGAGCTGGACAAGGGTGCCACCGTCAAGATCCGCGGCAAGATGAAGCCCGATCACACCGGCAAACCGCAGCTGTCGATCGAACGCCTCAAGGCGATCGACGAGGCGGCCCCGCCCGAAGACTACGATCCCGATCAGCTGATCGATCCGGCGCTGCGGCCCGTCGAGGACCTGTGCTGCCGCACCCTCGTGTTCGACATCGAGACGGTGCCGGCATTCGATCGCAAGCAGCTGCCGACCTCGGTCGGCGAGGCCCTGACCGGCTTCGCCGCCCGCCAGCACACCGAGCCCGACCTGATCGAGGCCGAGGCGCGGAAGTTCATGGGGCTGAGCCCGTTCTTCGGCAAGGTCGTCTCGATCGCGATCGGCGACGGCGACGCCGAGCCCGGTTCGGGCGATGACGAGGTCACGGTGCTGGCGGTACCACCCGACGGTTTCGAGATCGAGGATTGCCCACCCTGGCTGCGGCTCATGAGCGAGGCCGACATGCTGCGCGCCTTCTGGGCCCTGTGCAGCCGCGCCGAGGTCGTGGTCTCGTTCAACGGCCGTGGCTTCGACATCCCGTTCGTCGTCACCCGCAGCCTGATCCACGGCGTGCCGGCGCGGGTCGATCTCGCCTCGCAGCGGTTCGCGCTGCGGCCACACCTCGACCTGCTGGAGATCCTGACGCAACGCGGTCGCGGACCGAGCAAGCTCGATGTCGTCTGCTGGGCGCTCGGCATCGAGAGTCCGAAAGGCGCGATGGACGGCTCGATGGTGGCCCCGGCCTATGCCCGCGGCGAGATCGTGAAGATCGCCGAGTACAACGCCCATGACGTGCGCGCGACGAGCGCCGTCTATCGCAAGGTGCGCGACATGGTGCTGCGCTACCGCGCCGACTGGGTCGATCCGCGCCGCTGAGCGAACCGGGGTCGGGTCTCCCAAAGCAACGCCGCAGCGGCGCCGGATGCCTGCGTTCCTTCGTCGATGCTGTGCCGCGTTGCGGCGTCCGGGGTCTCAGAGCGACAGCATGTTGCGGCAGCCGGGCGGCAGCGCGTCGAGGCAGATCTGCTGCAGCCGGCGACGCACCGCCCGATCCTCGATCGAGGTGAAGACGTAGAGCTTCCACAGCCGCGGATAGCTCGAGGCGAGATCGCGCAGCCGCGGGATCTCGGCGGCGAACGCATCGAGCGGCAGGGTCCGCTCGCCCGACCCCGGGAAGCGCACCAGCGTCTTGACCTCCTTGAGCTGCATGCGCCGCTTCGGGCAGTAGAGCATGACATCGGCGCGGACTCCGAGCTCGCGGCTCGCGCGCCGCTCCATCGCGGCCTCCCAGTCGAAGCGGGCATCCGGCCGCCCGGGTTCGAAGTAGGTCGTCAGCAGCTCGTCCTGGACCTCCCTGTTCATGTAGTACGGCAGCACCAGCACGCGCTTGGGCAGCTCGCGGCGACGGAAGCGGGCGACGAAGCGATGCAGCCGCGCCGTCGCCTCGGCATCGCCGAGATCGAGACCGCCGAGGTGCACGACCAGCGACTCGTCGGTCATCCACTGCAGGTCGGCGCTCTGCAGCGCACCGGCCCGCAGCGCCAGCTCGGTCATGCGCGACAGCAGCGCGCCGGCGGCGATCTTGGCGTGGTGATAGTAGACCCGCTCGCTGAAGTGGTAGCGGCATTCGAGCACGCGCAGCAGCTCGGAGACGATGTCCTCGCGCAGCATGCCGTTCTTCTCGCAATCGACGAACAGCTGCCGACTCTTCCGATCGATGCGGAAGTAGTGGAGGACGCGGCGGTCGTAGCGCAACTCGAGGCCGGTGTAGTGGGCGTCGCGGCGCAGGTAGTCGAGCAGGTCGGCATCGATGGTGTCGCTGACCACCTGCCGCCAGAACGGCGGCACCTCGCGGCCGACGCCGGTCAGCACCGCCAGCACGTCTTCGCGCAGCCCCTGCCGGTCGAGCTCGGCACCGAGCTCCGACGGGTGATCCTCGTCGCCATCGAACACGGCCCGGAACCGCCCCGGTTCGTCGTGGCGCGGCAACAGTCCGGTCTGATCCTCGATGTTGTGGCCGTACGGGATGTGGGTCACGTCGTGCAACAGCGCCGCGACCCGCAGCAGGCGCCGCTCCTCGTCGGTGACGCGATGACAGCCGTCGGGGTCGCGGGCGGCGTTGCGATTGCACGCCGCCAGCAGCTGATCGGCGACGTGCAGCGTGCCGATCGAATGCTCGAAGCGGGTGTGCGTCGCGCCAGGGAACACGAACGAGGCGCTGCCGAGCTGCTTGATGCCGCGCAGCCGCTGGAACTCGGCGGTGTCGACGAGGCGCAGCTCGTCGCGCGTCAGTTCGATGTCGCCGTGAACGGGTTCGCGCAGGGTGGTCACCGACGGCGACCGTAACGCCGGACTCGCGGGCGGGAAAGAAAAGCGGGGGCCGGACCCTTGCGAGTCCGGCCCCCCACCACACAACGAAGCCACACGAGGTGTGCCTCACACGAGCGAAGCACGAAGGAGAATACCCCGTCGTCGAGCGTGAGGTCGGGGGCGGCCATGGCAAGCGCACCCGGCCGACCACGAGTCGCCGACGCCATCGCCGGTTGCCGTGATCCCACGGCGGGACTTATCGGCGGAGTTACTCGAGCTGCGGCGCCGGCACGATGACCGGGCCGGTCGCGGCGACGCCCGGGTATTCGCGTTCACCGCGCTTCTCGGCGCCGACCCAGGTCGTCACCCGCAGATCGAACGCTCCGGCATGGGGCAGGGCCACGACGGCTGGCCGATCGGCCGGACAGACCAGATCGACACCTTCGCCGACATCGATCTGCGCCCGCCAGGCGACGCCGGCGGCCGGCGGCTGCAGCTGCAGCTCGAGCTCGCCGCCCTGCCACACCGGCAACAGGATCGGTTCGGCGGGTTGCCCTCCGAAGGGGACATCGCGGCCGGCGTGTCCCGGCGCCCGCACCGACAGCACCGTGCCGGGTTCGACGCTGGCCGCGAGCATGAACGAGCCATCGCCGTCGGATCGGGTGAACGCGCAACCGATCGCCTGAAGCAGCGGCGGCTGCAGCCGCAGTCCGGAGCCGGCCACCACGGCACGACCTCGCGGGCGCAGCAACAGCGAAGCTCCAGACACCGCCTCGCCGGCGTCGTTCATGACGCTGCCTGACCACCCCGACAGGAACTCGACCGGCACGACGCAGGGCGTGTGTTCGCCATCGAGCGTCACCTCCTTGTGGCTGGCGATCAGGACGTTCGGATGCACGACGACGACGTGCAATCCGCCGCGTTTCGGCAGATCGGTGACGCGGGCCCGACCGCCGGCATCGATCGGCACACCGCCGAAGACCGACTGCAGGAAGAACGGATAACTCGCCAGCTCGGTCGCCCGCGAGGCCGATGGCGCGACGAAGACCCGGCCGGCCTCGATCTCGTCGGCCTGGCCTGCCAGCTGCACGTCGAGCGTCCCGCCGGCGAGCAACGTCGAATCGAATTCGAGCGACGTGTCGTTGTCGACCGTGGCCACGCGCCAGGTCGACGCGTAGCCGGCGGCGCGCACCACCAACGGCACCCCGGCGCTGGCCCGCGCCGAGCTCTCGAAGGTGCCGTCCGCGGCGGTCACCGCCTCGACCGGATTGCCTTCGGCGTCGATCGCGCCGAACCAGACGCGCGCGCCCGCGATCGGTTGCCGCCGGTTGTCGCGCACCGAGCCTCGCACGACCAGCACCGGCCCGATCGTGATCGCGGCCGGCGCCGCGGCCTCGACCGCGACGCGGCGCACGATGCGGCCGCCGTCGATCTCGATCGCGACCAGCACGACCCCGTCCTTGTCGACGTCCTCGGTCCTGGGCCATGGATTCGTGCCGGTGCCGGCCAGCATCGTCGTCGGCAACGGGGTCTGCCGCCCGACCTCCGAGGCCGTGACCCGGCTCGCCAACGGCGGCAGGTAGACCTCGCGCGAGGTCACCGCCAGGACGACCCGCGGCGCGTCGGCGGCCAGCTCCTCGCCGGTCAGCTCGTCGGGCGACCTCGCGGCAGGACCGTGCTGGCCGTCGGCGACCTCGCCGCCGCCCTCACCAGTCAAGTGGCCGGACGGCATCGTGATCTCCTTGGCCATCAACCGCCACACGGTCATGACGACCAGGGCCGCGCCGACCGCGGCGAGAAGGAAGGTGTTGCTGCGTTGCATGCCGGACAGGTTCGGAAGGAGGATAGCCTCGCCGCCGTCTGACGTTGCCCATCGATTCGCCGTGACCCTGCCGATCGCCATCGACTACCGACCCGCGCTGCTCTCCCGTGCCGGCATCGGCCGCGTGACGCGAGAGCTGGCCCGGGCGCTCGCCGAGCGAACCGACCTCGAGGTCCACCTGTTCGGTCACAGCCTCGCCGCGGCGCGGGTGCCGACCGCGATACCGGAAGGCGCCCGTCTGCATCGCTGGCCGCTGCCGGGACGCAGCCTCGGCACGCTGGCGCGACTCGGCCTCGGTGGTGATCGGCTCGCCGGCAACGTCGGCATCTTCCATTGGACCGACTTCGTCCAACCACCCGCCGGCCGCGCGGCGAAGGTGCTGACGGTGCACGACCTCGCCTTCGTCCGGCAACCGCAATGGCACGGCGCCGCGGCGGCCACCCTGTCGGCGCGGACCCGCATCGCGATCGCGGCGGCCGATGTCGTCGTCGTGCCATCGCGGACCACGGCCGCCGACGTGCGCGAGTTCGCGCCGGCCGCCGACGTCCGGGTCGTGCCGTTCGGTTGCGATCACACCGTCGCCGCGACGAACGCGGCCCATCCACTCGATGGCAGACCGTACGCGCTGTGCCTCGGCACCATCGAGCCGCGTAAGAACCACCGCACCCTGCTGCAGGCCTGGCGCGCCCTGCCGGCACCGCGGCCGCTGCTGGTCGTGATCGGCGGCATCGGTTGGGAATGCGGCGAGATCGTGGCCGAACTTCGACGGGCCGAACGCGACGGCATCGTGCAGTGGCTGCAGGACTGCGACGACGCGGCGATGTGGCGATGGCTCGGACACGCGATGCTGCTCGTGTATCCCTCGCTGTGGGAAGGCTTCGGCCTGCCCCCCCTCGAGGCGATGCACTGCGGCGTCCCCGTCATCGCCCATGACACGCCGGTGCTGCGCGAGACGACCGCCGGCGCCGCGCGCCTCGTCGACGCGACCGATGCCGAGAACCTGGCCGCTGCGGTCCGTGAGGTGACGACCGACGCCGACCTGCGCGCCGGCCTGATCGCCCTTGGCCGCGACCGCGCCGCGGCGTTCCGCTGGCAACACTGCGCCGAGCACCACGCGGCGATCTACCACGAGGTGGCGCGGTGAAGATCGTGTTCGATGCCATCTGCCTCGGCGACGGCCGGGTGACCGGCGTGGCGCGTTCGTTCCTGAACGGGCTGCATGCCTACGCCGCGCGGTATGCCGCGGACATGATCGTGCTCGTCCCCGACGGCGCCGATCACGGCGAGCTGCCCACGGTCGAGATCGCGGCCGGGCCGCGCGGCGCCGTGCGACGGCAGCGGGTGCTGCCGCGGCTGTTGCGCGACTGCAACGCCGACCTGCTGCACAGCTCGGTGGCCTCGGTGCCGCTCCGCGCCCGCTGCCCGACGATCGCCACCGTTCATGACCTGCCGTGGTTGCATGACGAGTCCGGCGAACGTTCGAACTGGTGGCGCCGATTCGCGACGACGCGGGCCCTGCGCGCGGCCGCGGCCGTGATCGCACCATCGCGGTTCACGCTCGAAGCGGCGGCGAAGATCCTCGGCGATCGCAGCCGGCTGCATCACATCCCGCACACCACCAGGGCGCCGGCGACGATCGGCGACGCCCGCGAACGCACGGGGCCGCTCCTGGTGCTCGGCGACGATCGGCCGCGCAAGAACCGGGCGCGGGTCCGGCAGGCGCATCGACTGGCGCGGCAACGCGTTGCCGACCTCCCCGAGCTGCGCTTCGTCGGACCGCCGCACGACTATGTCGCCGAGGTCGAGAAGGAACGGCTGTTGCGCACCTGCCGCGCCGTCGTCGCTTGTTCGCTCTACGAGGGCTTCGGCATGCCGGTGCTCGAGGCGCTGGCGCATGGCGCGCCGCTGATCTGCTCCGACATCCCGCCGCATCGCGAGATCGCCGGCGCCGCGGCGCGCTACGTCGACCCACGTGATGTCGAGTCGATCGCGAATGGGCTGATCGCGGAACCCGTGCCCCATGACGGGCCGATGCCGGGCCGGCCGATCGCCGCCTGCTGGCGCTCGGTGCACACGCTGCTGCTCGGCTGACGGCGGCTGCGCCTCACATTGCCTCCGTCGGGTGGCATTGCGACGAAGACCCGCCATCATCTACCGACCACATCGCATGCGATCACACATCCTCATCCTGACCGGCGCCGGTATCTCGGCCGACTCGGGCGTCCGCACCTTCCGCGACTCGGGTGGGCTGTGGGAAGGCCACCGACCCGAGGACGTCGCCACCCCCGAGGCGTGGCAGCGCGATCCGGAGCTGGTCTGGCGCTTCTACCAGGAGCGCCGCGCCCAGCTGCTGCAGGTCGAACCCAACGCCGCGCACCTGGCCCTCGCCAGCTTCGGCGATCGCGCCGAACGCGGCGGTCACACGATCACGCTGATCACCCAGAACGTCGACGACCTGCACGAGCGGGCCGGCAGCCGACCGCTCCACATGCACGGCGAACTGGCCGTGTTCCGCTGCGAACGATGCGAGGCGAGGCAGCGCGGCCTCGACCACCTCGACGCCGATCGCTTCCTGCCTTGCCCGGAGTGTCACCACGATCGCCTGCGACCCGATGTCGTCTGGTTCGGCGAGGTGCCCTACCACCTCGACCTGATCGAGACCGCGCTGCGCTCGGCCACCCACTTCGCGGCCATCGGCACCAGCGGGGCGGTCTGGCCGGCGGCCGGCATGCTGGCCGCGGCGCGACAGCTCGGCGCCGCGACCTACGTCCAGGCCCTCGACCCACCGCACAACCTGACCGCCGGCGACCGCTTCGTGCCGGGCCGTGCCGTCGAGGTCGTGCCGGGATTGCTCGACGAAATCGCCGCCGACCTCGCGCCCTGAGCCGGCTGGCCCGACGACGCGGCGCGCGGTCGACGCAGCAGTGGAGGTCCTGCAGAACTGATGTCCTGAGTGGGGAACCCTGTAGCGGGCGACGAAGAGAAACACAGAGGGCTGATCGGGCCGGGTAGTGAGGCCGGGTGCCCCACTCAAGACATCAGTTCTGGGTTTTCCCGCCCAATCCCCACTTCCAATGCCACGGCTCCTGGAGCCATGGCACCCATACACGACAACCTGTTTCACCTGGTCTTCCAGGACCCTGCCCGTGCCGCGATGTGGTTGAGGACGGTTCTGCCTCGAGCCATGGTGCGGGCGATCGACTGGTCGTCGTTGCGGCCGGCACCGGCGAAGCTGATCCGCGAGACCTTGAAGCTCGATGCCGCCGACCTCGTGTTCGCCGCCCGCTTCCGCGATGGCCGGCCGCTGTGGATCCTGATCGAACACAAGTCCTTCACGACGCCGCGCATCATCGACCAGATCGGGCGCTACGTAATCGACCTTCGCAACCACAGTCCCTGCGCCGATCACCGTCCGCCGATCCCGGTCCTCACCGTGCTCGTCCACCACGGTGACCGCCCGCTGCCACCGTTGCCGCAACCGCGATTCCCGGACCTGCCGGCGGGCGCCGCGCTCTCGACCGATGACCTGGTCGCCGCCATCGAGCCGGTGTTCCCGATCGTCGTCGACGACCTGGCCGGGCGCGAGGAACGCGAGCTGCTCGAATCGGACCTCGAGCCCATGGCCAAGCTGCCGCTGCTGTGCCTGGGATTCCTCGGCCGCTACAGCCCCGAGGAGACGCTCGCCGCCCTGCGGCGTTGGCGCGAACTCATCGTCGCCGTCGACCGGGCCGAACACGGCGCACTGGGCGAACGCGTCCTGCGTGCGATCAAGTGGTATTGTCTTGCCTCCACCGATGCGCCCAAGGAAGCCCTCGAGCGCACCTTCAACGAGTTCCAGGGCCGACCCGACGACTTCATCATGAGCACGATCGATCGCGAATACAGGAGGGGCATCGCCCTCGGTGAGGCCCGGGGTGAAGCCAAGGGTGAGGCCCGAGGCGAGGCCCGTGGCGAGGTCCGCGGCGAGGCCCGCGGTGAAGTGAAGGGTGCGGCCAAGACGCTGCTACAGCTGATCGCGCGCCGCTTCGGCCCGCAGCCACCGCACATCGAGGAGCGCATCCGCGCCGCGACCGCGGATGAACTCGAGCGCTTCACTGACCGCATCCTGGACGTGCCGACGATCGACGACCTCCTCGCAGCCGACTGACCCGAAGCGACCGGGATCAGCGCTCAGCCGCCCGCGAGTCTGACGGTGTGACCGGCCTGCTTCAGCGCCTGGGTGACCGCATCCCGATGGTCGCCCTGGATCTCGATCGTCCCGTCCTTGACCGTTCCACCGCTGCCACAGCTCTGCTTGAGCCGGCGCGCCAATTGCCGCAGTTCATCCGAACGCAGCGGCAGGCCGAGCACGACCGTGCACGGCTTGCCGTTCCTGACCTCGCGACGGACGCGCACGATGCCGTCACCGGGAGGGGGCGCGGCCGCGGCGATCTGCTCCGCACAGCGGCATTTCGCGCGTACCTTGCGGCAGCGAGGGCACACGGGTCCGAGCGCGGAGTCATAGACGAGACCGGCCATCGCCCGAGTGTGCAGCCGACGCGGTGGCACGGCAACGGTAGGGATCACGCTCCCGGTTCGACCCGCTGCCACGTCATCGCGTCCGTCACCCCTTGGCGGCTACAGTGATGCGCGCATGCCGGACCGTTCGCCGTCACCGCCGTCGCCAGAAGACCTCGAACCATGAGTGTCGTCATGCACGTGGCGGTATCCGGTTGGCTGCTGGGCGAGCCGTCCGGCGCCAACCGCCGGCTGCTGGCGATCCTCGCGCAGGCCGCCCCGCGACTCACGGCTGCCGAGCGCATCACCGTGTTGCATCGTCCCGGATGGGCGCCGCCCGCCCTCGGCGAACGCATCGCCTGGCAGGCGGTGCCGATCGCGCCCATGCCGCTGCACCGCCGCATCGGCGACGAACGTCGCCACCTCGCCGGCATCCTGCACGGGATCGGCGCCAACGTGCTCGACCACGGCCTGCTGCCGTTGCCCGACGTCGGCATCCCGGCATGTCTGCTGCTGCACGACCTGCGCGCCGCCGACGGCCTGACGCGGTGGCCGCGCTGGTTCGCACGCCGCATCGTGCGACGCTCGTGCGCGCGCGCCGCCGTCGTCGTCGTGCCGAGCTCGTTCACCGCGGCGCGGCTGCGTGCGATCGCGCCGCAGTGCGATCCGCTGGTGATCGCGAACGGCGTCGAACCGGCGAAGGCGACCCGGCGCTCGGCCCCGAGTGACGTCAACGGCTACCTGCTCCACATCGGCCATCTCGAGCCCCGCAAGAACATCGACATCGTGCTGCGCGCCCTGGCTCGGATCCCCGCCGCCCGCCGCCCTGACCTCGAACTCGTCGGGCGCGATGCCGGCAGCGAGAGGCGACTGGCACGGCTCGTTCGCAAGCTCGACCTCGGCACCCGGGTCCGGTTCCGGGGCGTGCTCGCCGACGATCAGATCCACGCCCTCTACGCCGGCGCCCGCGCCGTCGTCGTACCGTCGGTCTACGAGGGCTTCGGTCTCTGCGCGCTCGAAGGCCTCGCCTTCGGCCGGCCGACGCTCGTGGCCGATGCCGGAGCATTGCCGGAGGTGGTCGGTGACGCGGGCACCGTCCTGCCGGCCACCGATGCCGCGGCCTGGGCCGCCGCGATCGAATCCACCGCGCGCGATGAAGTCGGCGCGGTGGCGCAGCGGCGGGCTCGGGCGGCGGCATCGACATGGTCGTCGGCCGCCGACCTGACGTTGGCGACCTGGCGCCGCCTCGCCGCGACTGCGACGATCAGCGCACGAAAGTCATGACGGCCCAGGCCAAGGCCACCATGCCGGCCAGCACCAGCGCGAACACCAGCGCCCGTACCCCGCTGCTCATCTGACCGACGTCGTCGCCGAGCACGGTGCTGCTCGCCGCGTTCTTCGAGAACTGCAGGACCCGCTGCTTGGAGCCGATGATCGGCGCGTCATCCGCCTTCGCCGCCTTGGCCGGCTGCGCCGGCGCCGACTTCCTGACCTCGACGATCTCATCGGCGAACTCGACGACGGCAGGCTTCGGTACCGGTTTCGCCGCCAGTTCCGGCTCGGGCCTGGGCTCCGGTCGCGGTGCAACCCTCGGCTCTGGCGCCGCCGGCGCCACGCCAGCCGGCGCCGGGGCCGCGGTGATGGGCGGATGCGGGGCTGGCGGTACCGGGCTTCTCGGCGCGATATCGGCCGGTGGCGCAGCTGCGATCGGCGCCTCGCCGAACAGCTCGTCGTCGTC
>JAGQRA010000588.1 GCA_020425885.1 Planctomycetota bacterium
CGCCGGCGGTGCTGTGGGCGCCGCGCGCCGCGGCGACGACGTCGGCGATCGTGAGGTCGTAGAGCTGCAGTCGGTCCTGCCGCACCAGCACCTGGTATTCGGGCAGCTCGCCGCCGATCGCGACCACCTGGGCGATGCCCTGAACCGCGAGCAGCTCGTTGCGCAGCTCGAACTCGGCGTAGGCGCGCAGGTCCATCGGCGCCACGCCGCCGTCGGGCGAGGCCAGCGACAGCAGCATGATCTCGCCGGTGATCGAGGTGATCGGCGTGATCTCGGCATGGGCGTTCTGGGGCAGCGCGTCGCGCACGCTGTCGAGCCGCTCGCTGACCAGGGTGCGGGCGCGGTAGATGTCCTGCCCCCAGTTGAACTCGATCCAGAGCAGCGACAGGCCGATCGAGCTGGCGCTGCGCACTCGCCGCAGGCCCGGCAGGCCGTTGACGGCGGCCTCGATCGGCAGCGTGACGTTCTGTTCGACCTCGTCGGCGGCGAAGCCCGGGGTCTCGGTCAGGATGACGACGGTCGGCGCGTTGAGCTCGGGGAAGACGTCGACCGGCATGTCCCAGACGGCGCGGATCGCCGCCAGCAGCAGCAGCGCCGCCGCGAACAGGACCATGCCGGGCCGCCGCACCGAGAAGGCGATGAGGTGGCGGAACATCACTTGTGCTCGTCGCCGTGCCAGGAGCCGTCGGCGTGGAAGTGACCGCCCTTCTGCACGGTCTGCGAACTGGCGAGCACCAGCTCGTAGGTGCCGGCGACGACGACCTCGTCGCCGTCGGCCAGGTCGCTCTTGATCTCGACCCAGTGGCCGTCGTCGACGCCGAGGTCGGCCTCGACGCGGATCACCTTGTCGGGGTCCCTGTCATCGCGGCGGAAGAAGACGTGCACCAGCCCGTCGCGCTGCAACGCCCGCCGTGGGATCGCGAGCTCGGCTTCGCCGCCGCTCGCGGTCTCGATCTCGACGAAGGCGGCCAGACCCGGTCGCGCCCAGGTCGGAGGCGCGTCGATCGCGACGTAGACGTCGGCCATGCGGAGATCGACATCGATGGCGATGCCGAGCTGGAGACGGCCGGCGATCGGCTTGCCGTCGCCGTGGGCCGGCACCACCCGCGCCGCTGCGTCCAGCGGCAGCTCGGCGAACTCGCGCTGCGGCGCGTGGGCCTTGAAGCGGAGCCGCGTCGGGTCGGTCACGCTCAGCACCAGATCACCCGGGCCGACGTAGCTGCCGGCGCTCCTGGCGATGGTGTCGACGATGCCGGCCGCCTTGGCGACGATGGCGATGCTGTCGATCTCGCGCCAGCGCTCGGTCAGCTGCTCGCGGTCGATGCCGGTGATGGCGGCGGCGGCGGCGATGCCGAGCGCGAAGCGCTCGCTGCCGGCCTTGATGCCGGCGCGCAGCTCGACCAGCCGGGTCGCGGTCGCGGTGTGTTGTTCGGCGGCTTCGGCGGCGGCCGCGCGCAGCTGCGCCAGCTCGACGCTGGCGGCGGCGATCTCGGCCGCCAGCCCGCCGAGATCGCGGCGCGTCCGATCGAGTTCGCCGAGGCGCGCGGTCAGCACCTCGATCGCCGCGGCGAGGCTGCTTTCGTGCTGCTCGTGGGCGGACAGCAGCGGCGCGATGGCGTCGATCCGGGCGCGGTCGAGTTCGACCTGGGTCTGCAGCTCGCCGAGCTCCTGCTGGCGCGCATGCCAGTCGGGCGAGTCGATCGTGCACAGCACGTCGCCCTTGGCGACGCGCTGCAGCGGCTCGACCCGGACGTCGACGTGACCGTTGAGCGCCGCCCGGTACTCGCGGCGCGCCTTCGGCAGCAGCTCGAACTGACCGGGGTAGCGTACCGTGGCGGCGACGCGGCGGCGCTCGACCGGCGCGAACTCGATGCCGAGGTTGTCGCGCACGGCCTTGGGCACGTCGATGCGGTTGCTCGGCGGCGGCACCGCATGCCGGTCGACAGGCTCGGTCGTCGGGTCGCTGCAGGCGACGAACAGCAACGGGATACAGAGCAGTTTGAGATCGGTGTTCATCGCGGGGCTCCCGATGGCAAAGAGGCGTCGATCCAGTACAGGGCCTCGAGGTCGATCACGCGCAGGGCCTCGTCCAGCGCCGCGTCGATGGTGGCGAGGCGCGCGGCGTGGGCGCGGGCCAGCGAGTCGAGCAGCAGCAACGGCTCGAGGCTGCCGTGCTCGGCCAGCGCGCGGCTGTCCTCGAGCTGTCGGTTGGCGAGCGGCAGCAGGTCGTGTTCGAGGCGTTGCCGGCGCCGGGTCGCGGCACCGTGGCGGCGTTCGCCGCTGGCGATGTCGTGCAGCCACTGCTCGAGGGCGCAGCGCA
>JAGQRA010000589.1 GCA_020425885.1 Planctomycetota bacterium
AGCTCGGCACTTTCGACATCGTGTTCTCGGGCGCGATGCTGATGCATGTGCGCGATCCGATCCTCGGCATCCAGCGCATGCGCGATTGCTGCAGGCCCGACGGTCGGCTCATCGTCTCGATCTCGACGACCATGCCCGATGCCAAGGACCCGATCGCCAGGTTCGTCGGCGAATGGGACCAGTGCAACTGGTGGCAGATGAGCCCGCGGTGCCTCGACGAGATCCTGACCTGCTGCGACTTCGATCGCATCGAGAACCGTGAGAGCTACACCCTGCAGGACGTGACCGGCCAGTTCCACGATCCGACCTACGTCTGCCACGCCTTGCCGCGCAACGGCTGAAGATGGTCACGGCCGCCGAGTTCACCAGGTTCGCGTTGGCCTTCGACGGCGCCGTCGAAGGCCAACACATGCAGCACCCTGATTTCAGGATCGGGAAGAGGATCTTCGCCTCGCTGCCACGTGACGGCCGCGGCATGGTGCGGCTCACGCCAATGCAACAGAGCCGATGGCTCGCGAACGAGCCGGAAGCACTCGAGCCGGCGAGCGGAGCATGGGGCCGGGCCGGTTGCACGATCCTCGACCTCGAGCGGGTGACGGGTCGGGTCGCGCGCGAGCTGCTGTTGGACGCATGGCAGAATGCGACGGCGCATCACGACCCACGGCATGGCACACACACAATCCGGGCCAACAGGCCTCGCCGGAAGTAGGGGTTCGTTAGCCCAACTGCGCACGCGACCGTATCGAGATGCGCCACAGAGCGTATGGAACGCGGCCCTCCGCACGTGGAGTCTGTCGGCTCGTAACCCCATACATCAGAAAGAGGACTCCCCCATGCTACGCCATCGTGCGTTCATCATTGCCTTCGCGGCCGCCCCGTTGCTGGCCCAAGACCCTGGCGCCGACGCGGTTTCGGCGCCCGGTGTGCGCAAGCTGACCTTCGGTGGTCAGTATCGCCTGCGCTACGAAGGGTTCTTCGACTACGACCGCGACTCGGATACCGGGAACACAACCGACTTCTTCGGTCAACGCGTCCGCTTCGATGCGAAGTTCGAGCTGTCCGACGACCTCAGCGGCTTCGTTCAGCTCCAGGATGCTCGGGTCTGGGGGGAAGAGGCTTGGGCCAGCGTCGGTGCAGTCGGCACCGACGACAGCGCCGACGGTTTCGACCTCCACCAGGGCTACATCGACATCGCCAAGACGCCCGGTCTCGGCGGCAGCACGCGCCTCGGCCGCTTCGAGGTGAGTCTCGGTGACCAGCGCCTCGTCGGCGCCCTGGACTGGGCCACCGGCGCGCGGGCGCTGGACGGTGTCCTGCATACCTGGGCGCTGAAGGACGCAGCTCTGCACGCGTTCTACTTCCACGCCAACGAGGCCCCTGCGGGTGCCAACCCCTCGACGACCGACCAGAGCGACGATGCCCTCTTCGGCGGCTTCTACTACGCCCGCAAGTTCGCCGACGGCGTCGACGGTGAGGTCTACCTCATGCACCTGCACGCCGACATCAACTCCCTTCTGGGCGGCACCGGTGCCGGCGGCAACATCAATGTCTCGACGATCGGCACGCGCTGGGACATCAAGGCCACCGATGACCTGTCCTTCAACGTCGAGGTCGCGAGCCAGACCGGCGAGCTCGCCGGCGCCGACATCCCGTTCGGCGACACCTACGCCGCGCATCTCGGCGGCACCTGGGCCTTCGGCGGCGACCTGAACCCGCGCCTCACCGTTGCGATCGACGCCGCCTCGGGCAACGACCCGAGCACCCCCGACAACGAGCGCTTCACCGGCCTGTTCCCGACCGGGCACAAGCACTGGGGCATGATGGATCTGGCGAGCTGGTCCAACCTGATGAACCCGTGGATCCGCCTGCAGCTCGCGCCCTGCGGCATGTCGGACGTCTCGCTCACCTTCCTGAACTTCAGCGCCATGGAGTCGTCGGACACGTTCGGCGGGCCCCGCGGCACGCTGTCGGCGGGTGGCACCA
>JAGQRA010000590.1 GCA_020425885.1 Planctomycetota bacterium
GGCGCATGATCCCCGGCAACTTCGGCAACCCGGATCCGGGCCTCGTCCGCGCCTACCGCAGCTCACCGCCGACCGTCTCGACCTTCGGCGCGCCGACCTCGTCCGGCCGCGACACCGTGCAATCAGGAATGCGCGACCTCGCCGGTGCTGCCACCCGCTTCACGTTGTCGGGGACGGTGCCAGGTGCCATGGCCCTACTGGCGCTCGGCTTCTCGGATCAGCAGTTCATGGGACTGCAACTGCCCATCGCGCTCTCATCCTTCGGCTTCCCGGGCATGGTGGTCCGCACGTCGATCGAGAACCAGGTCCTCGCCATCGCCGGTTCGCAAGGGATCTCGGCCGGCTACGTCCAGGTCGACCTGCCTTTGACGACGGCCCCGACCGGCACTGCGGTCTACGCGCAGTGGCACTGGCTCGATCCGGAGGACTTCTCGATGCACGGTTCGACCCACGGTCATGCGTTCAGGGCGCGGTAGAAGGGCCTCGCAAAAGGTTGCGCGGAGTTCGGTGCTGCGGCAGGGTCGCGGCGGTCTGGCGCCGCCAAGCTGGAACTGCTTCGGCGGCGCGGGGACTTAGGGCCGTTGCCGGACGCAGCTGCCGCCAGCACGCCAGCCCGTTTACGATCCGCCCCCGCTGCGGTCAGCCCACTCGTGGCGGCGCGAAGCCGTCGCGGTAGTCGCGACGGACGATGGTCTGCGTCGCCTCGTCGTGGTTCGTGAAGGCGAGCTTCGACTTGTCCCAGCGCAGCTCGACGCCCGGGAACCGCGTCGCCCTGACCGCGAGCAGCGCCGGTTCGGTGATGCGCACGGCGTCGCGGAACGGGGTGCGCAGCTCGGTCTTCTTGCCGAGGCAGTTGTCGACCCAGGCGTGCCAGTGGTTGAGCTCGGCGAACTCGGGCAGGTTCGGCATCTCGAGCCCCTTCGTCATCACGCCGTCGCGCCAGATCTCGAGTCGGCCGCCGGCGGCCAGCACCATCGTGCCGCCCTCGCAGACCACCAGCGTGCAGTTGTCGTCGAGCCAGGCATCGGCCGGCAGGCCGAGCGCCGCCCGCGACGGCTGCTGGCCGTGGTCGTTGTAGTGGATCGTGAAGGACTTCCTGGCGAACCGGTCGGAATCGACCGCGTAGGTGATCTTCGACTGACACGGGTGGACGTGGAAGTGTTCGCCCGCGGCCTCGGCGCAGTGGGTCTGGACCGCGATCGGCGAGGTCAGTTCGTCGTAGGCGAACAGGATCACGTCGAGGATGTGGCAGCCCCAGTCGGCGAGGCCGTTGCCGCCGTACTGCCACCACGAGCGCCACTTCACCGGCGCGAGATCCTTGCGGAACGGCGCCTCGGCGCACGGTCCGAGCCACAGGTCCCAGTCGAGCTGTTCGGGCGGCGCGCTCGGTTCGTGCAGCACGCGGTCGTAGTTGAAGTAGTTGCCCCGGTTCGGTGATCCGGTCCAGCAGTGCGCCTCGATCGCCCGGCCGAGCTGGCCCTGGCGCAGGATCTCGACCGCCGCGCGCCGACCAGGATAGACCATGCGCTGGTTGCCGAGCTGGGTGACGAGGTGTGGTCGTGCGGCCAGTGCGCGCTCCATCATCACCAGCTCTTCGAGCTGGTGGACCAACGGCTTCTGGCCGTAGATGTGTTTGTCGTACGCCATCGCCGTCAGCATGATCGGCGCGTGCGAGTGATCGGGGACCGACACGATCACGGCGTCGAAGTCGGCGGCGTGATCGGCGAACGCCCGGCGGTAGTCGCGGCAGGTGAACGCCTCGGGGTGTTCGGCCGCGGCCTTGTCGAGCTGACCCTGGTCGACGTCGCACAGGCCGACGATCTCGGCGTCGGGGTGACCGGCGATCTGCTTCCTGTCCTGACCGCCGATGGTGCCGATGACGCCGATCGAGAGCACGCGCAGTCGATCGGGGAACCGGAGTCCGGGGCCGGCCGCGCAGCCGAGTGTGGCCGCGCTGATACCGGCCGCCGAGGAACGAAGGAACTCACGCCGGGTCGTTCGTTGCCGCATGGTGCGCATACCCTACCGATGGCGGTCGAGGCGTGCACGACGATCGCGCGCCCGGTAGCGTTCGCGACGCCCATGGCCCGATGACCGTCTCCCCTGGCAAGCCCCGAAGATCGCGACGCCTCGTGATCAAGATCGTGCTCGCGATCGGCGTCACGGCGGTCGGGCTGCTCGGCGTGGAAGCCGTCGTACGCGTCGTCGATGGCTATCGCCTGCTGGCCCCGCGCCTGCAGCCCATCAGCGGTCACGTTGGCCATGACGCATCGGCGGCATCGGATCTCGCCGCCTTCCTGGCCGGGAAGTCGGTCGCCGCCGCGGCGCTGGATCCCGCCTGGTTCGACACCTCACCCGCGCCATTGCCGCGTCGCGAGCTGCCGGCGGCCATGGCGGAGAGCTTCGCCGCCGGCTACCACAACGTGCTCCTCTATCAGTGGAACGAGGTGCTGCTGCGCAGCACCTGGGTGAAGGGGAAGGGCCCCGGCACCGTGGTGGGCATCCGCCTGCCCGATCTGTTCTACGTGTTCGCTCCGGTCGACGCCGATCCGTGGCCGCGCTACCGCTATCCCGGCGCGGTCTCGCTGCCGACCGGCCTGACGCTCAACTCCTTCGGCTTCCGGGGCCGCGAGGTCGCGGTCGACAAGCCCGAGCGCACGATTCGCATCGCCTGCGTCGGGGCCTCGACGACGGTCGACGAACACTGGGTCCCGCAGAGCTACCCCGAGCTGCTCGATCACTTCCTGCAGCAATGGGCCCGGCGGCATCATCCCGAGCTCGCGATCGAGGTGCTCAACGCCGGCTGCGAAGGCTACTACTCGATCGAGACCGTGCGCAACGTCCGGCACTACGTGCTGCCGCTGGCCGTCGACTACGTCGTCTACTACGAAGGTGCCAATCAATGCCAGAAGCTGCAGGCCATGCGGCATGTGCGGCTCGACGAGGCCGAGCCGCCGCCGCCGCCGACCGTCGGGCTGTTCGGGGCGACGGCCACGACCAAGGAAGATCGCTCGTGGTTCTTCGATCACTCCGCCGCCGCGCGGCGGCTGCATACCGTGTTGGCGCGCGGTCAACGGCTCGCCGAACCGGCGAAGCCCGCGCAGCGGCTCGAGTTGCCGGACGGGCTCGGCGAAGATCGCATCGATCTGGCGCGGGCCGATGAGCTGCTCGGCCTCGGCGACATCCTGCGCGACCTCGGCACGATCCGGCGCGAGGTCGAGGCCGCTCGGGCCCGGCTGCTGCTGTGTTCGTTCAAGTGGTTCGTGCACGACGGGCTCGAGCTCGATCCGGTCCGTGGCGAACAGGTCTACCGTCACCTCAACGAGTCGATGTGGCCGGTCTCGTACGCCAACCTGCGGCGCCTCACCGATCTGCAGAACCGCTGGTTCGCGGCGTGGGCTGCAGCCAACGACGTCGACTTCCTCGATGTCGCGGCCGCGATGCCGGCGACGACCGGCTCTACACCGACGCGATCCACAAGACGGCGCTCGGCTCGCGTTGCCATGCCTGGGCCGCCTGCGCGTTGCTGATCTCGGTGCTCGAGCGCGATCTGCAGGACGGTCGGGTCCCGGTGCCCGATACGTCGCACGATGAGGTGCACCCGAACGTGGCACCGCTGCGGACCCTGTCGCGGCAGCAGCTCGATGCCGGCAAGTGACAGGCCGCGCTATTCGGCGGCTGCCGACGCCGGCGACGACGACAGCGCCTTGCCGGCGAGCAGGAACATCAGCGAGCCCGCGACGATCGCGCCGCCGAAGCACAACACCGCCTTCAGCGTCTCGCCGAAGATCACCGCGCCGATGGCCGGCAGCGTGAGCCAGATCGTCGCGGTGCCGAACACGGCGCAGAGGATGCTGCGGATCAGCATGCCGTCGGGCCGCACCTCGGGCGCCGCGTCGGCGACCGGTCCCCAGCCCGGGCCGTCGGGCCGGACCTTGCGATAGAACGCGATCAGGTGGTCGCGCGATTCGGGCTGGGTCATCAAGGTGGCCGCTAGCCAGAGCACCAACGTGCACGAGGCGACGATCAGGCTGCGGTACTCGCCGCGCAGGTCATCTTCCGGCACCAGGACCTTGAACAGTGCGAAGATCAGCACCGAGCCGACCATCGCCGAGATCTCGCTCCAGACGTTGATGCGCCACCAGAACCAGCGCAGGATGAAGACCGCGCCGACGCCGGATCCGAGCGCCGCCAGGAAGGCCCAGGCGTCGTCGACGGACACGCCCTCGGCGACCATGAACCAGGCGACGGCGCCGCCCATCAGCAACACGGCCGCCGACGCCAGCCGCGATGCCGTCATCAGCTGACGATCGTCGGCGTCGGGCGCGACGAAGCGGCGGTAGACGTCGTTGACGAGATAGCTGGCGCCCCAGTTCATCTGCGTGCTGATGGTCGACATGAAGGCGGCGGCGAAGGTGACGAGCAGCAGCCCGGCGAGCCCGGCCGGGGCCAGCTCGCGGATCATCATCGGGAAGCCCGGTCCGGCGTCGTCGGCGGTGCGCAGGTCGGGATGCAGCGCGATGGCGACGAAGGCGACCAGGATCCAGGGCCATGGCCGCAGGCAGTAGTGCGCGAGCTGGAACATCAGCGTCGCCTTGACGGCATGCCGCTCGTCGCGGCACGAGGCCATGCGCTGCACGATGTAGCCGCCGCCGCCGGGCTCGGCGCCCGGATACCAGGTGGCCCACCACTGGCTCAGCACGAGGCAGACGAACAGCCCCATCGGGATGGCGGCGCCGGCGTCGCGGAAGTCGGGCACGAACGCGAACGGATCGCCCTGGCCGGCGAAGGCGGAGTTGACCTTGTCGCGCAGGATGTCGACGCCGCCGATGTGGTCGACGGCGACGACCGCGAGCACCGTGCAGCCGAACATGGCGAGCACGAACTGCACCATGTCGGTGACGGCGACGCCCCACATGCCGGCGACGATTGCGTAGCAGCCGGTCACCGCCAGCAGCACCGCCACCAGCAGCAGGTCGGTGTGATCGCCCTCGGGCATGTCGATCAGCACGGTCTGCTGCAGCACCGAGCACATCGCCTTCGTGACCCAGCCGATGACGATCGAGTTGACGACGACGGCGACGTAGACGGCGCGGAAGCCGCGCAGGAAGCCGGCCGCCTTGCCGCCGTAGCGGAGCTCGATGAGTTCGACGTCGGTCAGCACCTCGGCGCGTCGCCACAGCCTGGCGAAGACGAACACCGTCAACATCCCGCCGAACGCCCAGGCCCACCAGAACCAGTTGCCGGCCAGTCCGTTCTTCGCGATCAGGCCGGTGACCGCGAGCGGCGTGTCGGCGGCGAACGTCGTCGCCACCATCGA
>JAGQRA010000591.1 GCA_020425885.1 Planctomycetota bacterium
CCGGCAGCGACACCTCGCGCGCGGCGCGACCGGTCGCGTCGGCGATGACGAACGGCAACGGCATCACGGTCGCAGGGTCGAGCAGCAGGGTCCCGGCGACCCCGGGATAGGTCGTGCCCGGCCCCGTGGCGAATGCGACCAGGGCGAAACAAGGCTCACCCGGTCCGGCATGCATCGCCACCTGCACGTCGGTGGCGGCTGCGCCCGAGCCGAGCACCGTGATCGCGCCGTCGCTCGGGAAACCATCGATCTCGAGGTCGTCGATCAGACACTCGACCAGCGACGGGGCCAGGTCCTCGGCGCGTACGCGCAACTGCATCCGATCGGTCAGCGGCGAGCCGAGGTCGACCACCAGCGTCGTCCAGGCACCGGTCGACGTCGACCGCGAATAGCTCGGGCTCCAACTCGCGCCGCCGTCGCGACTGACATCGATCTGCATCGTGTCGTCGCCGACGCTTTCGGCATACCACAGCTGCAACGTCGCCGCGGCCGCCTGCAGGTGGGCGAGGTCCATCACCGGCGACAGCAGATCGGTGTAGCCGCCATCGACGTCGTAGGTGCCGGCGCTGCCGCCGCGACCGTCCGTCACCCAGCACATCGAGCCGCCGGGCGTCGTCTGGTTGCCCGGCTGGATCACGACGCTGCCGTTCAGGGTCTGCGTCGTCACCGCGCGTTCCCAGAGGCCCGTGGTCGCGGTGCCGGTGCCGTCCCGCGCGAAGCCGTGGTCGGTCTCGAAGCCGTCGATCAGCACGGCCCGACGTTGCTGCAGATCGACGCGGATCACCTCTGCGGTCGTGCGGCCATCGCCGGTGACGACGACGCGCACCTCGACGAACGGCGCGGTGAAGCCCGGCGGCGTCGTGAACGTCAGCGGCGCGCCGTTGTGCGAAGCCGTGCCGAACGGTGCGATCGCGCCGAGCGTGGATGCGGCCGTGCCGATCGTGACGCCGGCCGTGACCGGCTGCAGCGCCACGGTAGCTGTGGCCGCCGCCACGCCGCGGTTCTGCACGGTCGCGACGACGAGCCCGGTCTCGCCGGGATCGACCCGATTGTTGCCGTTGCCGCCGGGGCCTTCGCCGACGGCGACGTTGACGAGATCGAACGTGGCACCGGCCGTCAGCGCGACCTTGTGGAACATCGGCTGATAGCGCGCGGCGATGTCGAGGATCGCCTGCCCGACCGGCCAGAAGCCGCCTTCGCTGCTGCGACCGAGCTCGGCGGTCCAGCTGTGGCAACCGCGCACGGTGTGGTGATGGTCGACCGAGGTCCCACCGGAGATGTAGAGCAGCGTCGACCAGCGCCCGTGGGGCATGCCGTTCTCGATCGAGTAGAAGGCGCCGAGCGTGTCGTAGTCGGCCGCATTGGCCGGGTCGTTGACCTCCCAGCACCACGGCCGCAACAGGATGTCGGCGTAGGTGTGGGTGCTGAACACGGTGACGAACTGCCGGGCGGCGGCGAACGCCTCCATCGCCTGGATCTCGGGCTCGCTGAACGGCGCCGTGCCGCGGTAGGTCGGAGCGCTCGGACTGGTCGAGCTGCCGCCGTTGGGCGCGGTCCACATCGTCGAGTAGTTGCGGTTGAGGTCGACGCCGTAGATGCCGCCGCCGTTGTCGCGCCGGTTCTTGCGCCACATGCCGCCGCCGCCCGGCGCGATCTGCTCGTTGTAGACGTAGCCGTCCGGATTGACGCACGGCACGAAGTAGAGCTCGCGCTCGTCGACGATCAGCGTCGCCTCGGGGTCGATGCCCTAGTTGGTCACGAGCCACTCCATGAACACCACCGTGGTCTCCATCGACAGCGGCTCACGGGCGTGGTGCAGCGCATCGAACAGCACCTCGGGCTCGCTCTCGTCGGTACCGACGTTGTCGCTGATCTTGACCATCCACAGCGGGCGATTCTCGATCGACGAACCGATCGACACCTTGGCGGCGCAGATCGCAGGGTTCTGCGCATGCAGCGCATCGAGGATCGACTCCATCTGCGCGAAGGTCCAGTGGCCGCCCATCGCACCCTGGCCGAGCGGCGGATTGGGCAGATCGAGATAGCCGCCGGGCGGGGCGGCCTGCGCGGCCTGGGCCGCGTGCCAGGCGGTGAGGTCGCGCTGCAGCACGCGCACGGCGAAGCCGAGGCTCTGCAATCGGCGCACGTCGGCGTCGGTGGCGATGACCTCGACGCGGCGCTGCGCCAACAGCGGTCGTTGGCACGCCGCGAGGTCGAGGTCGAGCGCCAGCAGCTGCTGCATCTGCGCCGGGCCGGTGGTCTGCACGAGCACGAGATGGACCGGCGGTGCGGCATCCTGGGCGAACAGGGCGGCGACCAGAAGGAGCGGGACGAGCGAGATGCGAAGCGGCATGGTCACCGAGGCAGCGTACACGAGATCGGCGGGTCGGTCGCCTATCGGCCCGTGTACCAGAAGAACAGGTGGCTGTAACCTCCGCGTGGTCCCGGGATCAACGAGTTGACGAGGTCGAGGTCTCCGTCCTGATCCAGGTCACCGCCGAGAATCAGCGATTGCGGTGACAGGGTCCCACCGAGGGTGTGTGGAACGCGCCCGAACACTCGAGGCGCAAGCTGTTCGTAGACTGCCGCATCGTCCACGAGATCCAGGTCACCGTCGTGATCCATGTCGGTAAACCCGAGCCACCTGCCGGCCGAGAGAGTGTTGCCGACGACGAAGGTGCGCGCCGGTCCCTGGTAGTGGATCTCCGTCGCCCCTACCAGGTCCAGCAAGCCGTCACCGTCCACGTCATGGATCTCGCCTGCGTTCAGCGTGCTGGGCGTGGTCAGGAAGACAGCCGCTGCCGACTGGTAGAACACGGCCGTACCCGAACCCGTCGTGACCACAGCGTCGATCAGTGACCGCCCTGACCGGGCGCCACACGGCGGATGACACGGCGGCCCGCGGTCCTCCGCCGTCGTGATCTCGCGCCGACCGATCGAAGAAACCGACGCGGTCGCGTCGTTGCTGCAGATCTACGCGACCAGGGCCAGCGACCGAAGCTGCTGCTGGACGAGGCGGAGGTGGTCCGGGCGCCGGCCGAAGGGCGCGAGCGGCTGCGCACGATCCAGGACAACGGCTCGCTGTTGCTGACGATCCTGAACGACGTGCTCGACCTGTCGAAGATCGAGGCAGGCAAGCTCGAGGTCGAACGGCTCCCGGTCGACGTCGTCGCGCTGGCGCGCAGCGTCATCGACCCCACCTATGCCGAGCTGTCCGCGGCCTCGCCGCCGACTGCGACGGCTACGCCGCGAAGCCGCCCGACCGCGTGGCGCTGCTGCGGATGGACGCAGGTCTCACCACGCCCCGCGACGCCTGATCGCACCACGCCGCGGCCGGTCGCGGGCTCACGCGATCTGCTTGCGTCGCCGCCGCACCGCGGCGTCAGCTGCCGCTCTGATAGACGACGCTGACGCGCGTGACCTCGACGGTCGTCGCCAGGGTGCGATCCTGAACGAGCCGGAAGCGGAAGGCGCCGAGCCGATCGGCGTCCATGCCGGTGGTGCCGGGCATGCTGCGCACCGCGGCGCGCCACGGTGCCAATTCGCTGGGCCGGTGCGTCACCGGATCGAGCTCCGCCGCCTGGAACCACGCCTGCAGCGGCGCGCCGACCGTGGCGGTGAGGCTGGAGATGCCCGGATCATCGCTGAACACCATGGCGACGCCGTCGACCGTGGCCTCGATCTCGTAGCGCAGGTAGCCCGGGCCAGGATTGAGGTGGGTCTCGTAGAACAGCGACTGCGTGCTGACGAGCGCGTCGGTCTCGTTCAGCCGGGCGACGTTGGGCGCGGTGGGCGGCGGCTGCATGCCGGGCAAGAGCGCCGTCGTCGGCGCGCCCGGCAGCTCGAGGCGGACGAAACCGTCACCGCCGTTGCCGCCCGCGATCTGCACGTGGGCGCCGGCCGGCGGCGGCACGGTCGTCTGGCGATCGTAGCTGCCGCCGGTGCCGCCGCGGACGTCGATGAGGCCGGGCAGGCTGGCCAGGTGCCCCGACTGCAACAGCACGGTGCCGCCCGAGCCACCGCCGGCCGGTGCTGGGTTGGCGACCGCCCCGAAGGGTGCAAGGACGCTGCCGGCGCTGCCGCCGTTGGCAAGGATGCTGCCGGCGGCGCCGAGCAGCAGCAGCTCGCCGGTTCGCAGCGACAGCGCGCCGCCGCCGCCGCCGGCACCGGCCCCCGCAGCCCACGGGGTGCTCAGCAGGGGAGCTCCGTTCAGGCCGATGGCAAAGGCGCAGTTGCTGGCCGCGCCACCGCCGCCCGAGCCACCGGCGAGGAAGTGCAGCGAGCTCCGCGTGGAGCCGCTGGCCGGCGGGAACGGGAAGAACTGCATCGCCATGCCGCCGACAGCGGTCGGTCCCATCACGTCGCGTCGCGGTGTGGTGTTGGTGATCGGGTCGATGTGGTTGTTGAACAGCACCTGGCCATCCTGCCCCGGGGTCCACAGACCGCCGCCGCTGCCGCCCGCCGATGCCGATGGTGAGTAGG
>JAGQRA010000592.1 GCA_020425885.1 Planctomycetota bacterium
GCTGTCGACTGTAAGGCGTGTCATGACGATTCCCCCTGCCGGGGGGGCGCAGACCGGCCCCGAGCTGCTCGTGCTGCAGCACTCAGCTCGAGGCGCCGCGCGCGCGAACCTACCCGAGCCGGACTCCGACGCTATCAGCGCCGGAACTCGAACTGCCGCGGCGCGACTCGCGGTGTGTTGTCGGGCTTCAACAGCGGCAGCCGCTGCGGACCGGACACGACGAGCCGGTCCTCGCCGCGGCCGAGCAGGCGCTGCCAGAGCAGGTACGTCCGGTTCGTCAGCGGCACAGGACCGAACCGCTGCGACGGCCAGATTCCGAGCGGCTGGTTGTCGCGCGAGGGGTCGTTCACGGCATCGGCGAACGTGAAGTTGTCGAGCAGCACGACCGAGGACTCCTGATAGGCGAACGCCCAACAGTTGCTGTCGAGATGCTCGATCTGTCCGGTGGGCATGCCGTAGATCGCGAAGCTGCCGAGCAAGTAGTCGCGCTCGGTGAAGCCGCCGTTTGCGACATAGCCAACGAGCGACGGTCCGCCGAAGCGCCGTAGCTGCGTTTGGCGCGTGTAGATGCGGTCCCAGCGCGAGGTCGTGCCGAAGTTCAGCGTCGTGCGGTTCGGCGCCACCGCGACGACGGCCCGCAGTGCGTCGAGCAGCGCTGCCCGCCCCGCCGTGGTCTCGAGGCCGCCGATGACCCGCTGGAAGCGGTCGCGCACGGCGCGGCGCACACCCGGCTGCGATTCAACCCAGTGCCACGGCACAAAGAACGGCCGCAGGCCGAGGTCCGGCGTGACCGACGATGCGTAAGTCGCCGGCCCGGCCTTCCACTCGTGCTGCAGTTGCGCAGCGAGCGGGAACCCGTGGTCCTGCAGCCAACCCTCGACGTCCTCGACCGCGCGGAACGCCGCCATCATCGACACGACGTTGTTGTTCTCGGAGCCTTCCCGGACACGATCGCCCTCGTCGATCGTCAGCGTCAGGCGCGTCGCGGATCGGGACACGCTCGTCGGCGGTTGCTGCGGGACCTCTGCACGGAAGCTCGAACCGGTGACCTGCACGCCGCGCGTGTCGCTCCAGAACCGCAGCGCGCCCTGCTGCCGGGTGACGCTGGCGCGGAACGAATGGATGAACGGCAGGTCGGTCGTCACGCCCGCTGCGGTCGCCCAGCGCAGCGTGCAGTCCACCGTCTGCGGACTGAAGTCGTGGCGCACGCCGGCCGGCACGACGCACCCGACACCGAGCAGCAACTTGCCGTCATCGGTCGCGGTGAAGCCACCCTCGCGGGACTCCCAGTCGAGGGCCGCGCTGCGTCCGGACACGCGGATCGTGTGGTCGCGGTAGCCGTGCTGGTTGCAGTTGCAGGTGCCGCGGATGGTCAGCGCGTACGACGCCGCGCCGACCGCGGTCGGTTCGTAGACGAACTGCATTGTGACGCTCTGCCCGGCGCCCTGCTGCCGGACGCCGCCGTCGAAGCGCGTCAGGCGAATGCCGGACGAGTTGCCGGACGGCGCCAGCAGGCCGTGCGACACGGTGATGCTGCAGCCGCAGCCGGCGGGCACGACGTCGGCGAGTCGGATGCCGTGGTCGAGGACCCAGGCGGTGCCGGGTAGGCGCGTGCCGAAGTCGGCGTTCTGGGCCGGCGCGCCAGGCGTACCGATCGCGGCACAACAGGACATGAGAAGGACGATGGCTCGATTCATGGTTCGGGTCTCTCTGCTGGTCGTCGGGGTGAATCGAAGACACCGCGCGGCACCTTGGCGGGTGCGCGCGGTGGGGCCGGTGCGGCTGCTGCTTCACATGCGTTGCTTCAGCAGATCCTCGCGGTACTCGTCCATGTGCCACTGATCGCCGGGGTAGAACGTGAACGTGTGGTAGGTCCACGAGATGCCCGCGCGCTCGAAGCGGTCGATGCAGTCGCTGAGGTACGCCAGGCTGTTTTGCGCGTTCGCGTGTGCCGAGAAGCCGAGGCAGAACATCTCGACGTGGTTGCGCCGCTTGAACTCGACCGCCTCACTGAGCGTTAGGTCGATCGCAGCCGGCCACAGCGCCTGATTGCGGCTCTGTGGTCCGTAGATGCCGCGGGCCTGGTGCGTGTAGGAGTGCGGCGAGTAGTAGTGGAACCCGTACGCGACGCTGCCGAATCGCGGCCGCGTGATCGGCCCAAACGCATCGAAGTGCTCGGGGTTGCCGAACGGCATCTCCACGATCACGCGCGTGGGGTCGCCGGCCCGCCGCAGCGCGCCGATTACGTCGAGCGCGCGAGCGCGCCACTCGCCGACGGTTGCGAGAGGCTCGGCGAGCAGGTCGTAGCCGACGACCGCGCTGTGGCCGCGCGCGATTTGCGAGATCGCGAGCCAGTCCTCGATCCAGCGCGTGTACGACCGGTGGCTAGGGTCGATGAGGCACGGATGGCGCCTTGCGTTGCCGGTGCCGCGCACGCCGCCGGCCGGTTGGTGCATGTCGAGGATCACGCCGACACCGTGTCGCAGGCACTCGGGCAGCACGACGTCGCGCAGGTGGTTGAGCTGCGCCTGCACGCGCGGGCGGTCGTCCATGAAGAACTCCCACTTGATGACGTTGCCGCCGAAGTCCTGGCGGATCTGTCGGATCTCGGAGCCGTTGACCTCGTTGCGGACTACGAATCCGCGGTAGGGGGATTGCGCCGACAGGGAGGCGAGCGCGAGCGAGCACGCCGCAACGATCTGGATCTGAAGTTTCATGTCTCTGGTTCCTGGAAACGGATGAGTTGACCGCGGGAGCATTGCCGTCGGCCCCCCGGCCTTGGGTGACTTCCACATGTGAACGCGTCGTGGGAATGGCCCGCTGCGTTTCAGGAATCTCGATTGCCCCGGCATAGCTGCTGACGTCCGCCGCAGCCGGGGTCGGAC
>JAGQRA010000070.1 GCA_020425885.1 Planctomycetota bacterium
CGACGTGCCGCTGATCGGCGACTTCCACTACAACGGCCACGTGCTGCTGCGCAAGTTCCCGGACTGCGCCGCGGCCCTCGACAAGTACCGCATCAACCCGGGCAACGTCGGCAAGGGCGGCAACCACGACAAGAACTTCGCGACCATGATCGCCTGCGCCGTCGAGCACGCAAAGCCGGTGCGCATCGGTGTCAACGCCGGCTCGCTCGATCAGGAACTGCTCGAGGACCTGATGGCCGCGAACGCCCGGGCCTCGGTGCCGCTCGACGCGACCTCGGTGTTCCTCGAGGCGATGGTGCAGAGCGCCCTGCGTTCGGCCGCGGCCGCCGAACAGCTCGGCCTGCGCCGCGACCAGATCATCCTGAGCTGCAAGATCAGCCGGGTGCAGGAACTGGTGCGCGCCTACAAGGCGCTCGCCGACCGCACCGACCACGCCCTGCACCTCGGCCTCACCGAGGCCGGCATGGGCATGAAGGGTCTGGTCGCGTCGACCGCCGGCCTGTCGATCCTGATGCAGCAGGGCATCGGCGACACCATCCGCGTCTCGCTGACTCCCGAACCCGGTGGCCCACGCACGCAGGAGGTGCGCGCGGCGCAGCAGATCCTGCAGGCGATGGACATCCGGCCCTTCCTGCCCCAGGTCACGGCGTGCCCCGGCTGCGGCCGCACGACCTCGAGCTACTTCCAGGTGCTGAGCCAGGAGGTCGAGAAGTTCCTGCACGCGCGGATGCCGGAATGGAAGCGCAGCAAACCGCGCGTCGCCGAGCTGCAGGTCGCGGTGATGGGCTGCGTCGTCAACGGCCCCGGCGAGAGCAAGGCGGCGCACATCGGCATCTCGCTGCCGGGCACCGGCGAAGCGCCGCGCTCACCGGTCTACGAGGATGGCGTGCAGGTCTGCACCCTCGAGGGCCCGAACCTGGCGCAGGACTTCCTCGCCCGCATCGAGGCCTACGTCGCGCGGATGCAGTAACCGCCGCGCCGCTTCGGCAACCGCGGCTGCCAGCGCGTCGAGGTGTGGCCACGTCGGGCTTGTCGCCGATATCGGCGGCGTCTCGAATGCCCCGATGCACCGAATGGCTCGTGGATCGCTACTGCTTTTCTTCGCCGCCGCTGCGGCCACACAGGACTCCGGTCAGGTGCTCGTGCGCGGCCGTGTGGCCAACGCCTTCGGCGAACCGGTGCCCGCAGCGCGCGTGACGGTTCGATCCGCGGCTGGGCCGGTGCTGCGCGGCACCTCGGACGCCGAGGGCGTCTTCCTGATTCCGCGGGTGCCGATCGCGAATGCCTCGATCCAGGCCGAAGCCGACGGGCTCGCGTCGCGCCCCCAGTGGGTGTGGCCGGGCGAACACCGCAACGATCTGCTCACGATCTCCATGTGCGATGCCGCCCCGTTCACCGGCCGCGTCGTCGACGCAACGGGCCATGCCATACCCGGCGCCGAGGTGTACCTCGCGCGCCGCGACTTCTCGGTGCTGGCCGACTGGGAGGGCCGCACGATCACGGCCGACGACGGCAGCTTCTCGTTGGCGGCGACGCCGCTCGGCGAGGTCCGGGTCCGTGTCACCGCGAGCGAGGGCGGTGTGTTGCATCGGCGGCTGTCGCTGCCCCCGGATGCGGGCACGACGTTGATCGTGCCCGCCGCGTCCGGCCGCTGGCTCTCGGTACGCCTGCGTACGCCGCAAGGGGACGCCGTGCCGGGACGCAAGGTGTTCGTCCATCGACCGGCTGCCCCCGACGCACTCGCCGCGAACACCTTGATCACGACCGGGACGACCGACGATGACGGCACGTTCCGCATGCGGCTGGGCCGCGACGAGCCAGTGCGCGTCTTCCC
Organism: Planctomycetota bacterium; assembly: GCA_020425885.1. The sequence continues at coordinate 1,835 of JAGQRA010000070.1, forward strand.
GTTTCCGGAGGAAGCAGAGTCAATGGAACCGACGGCACGGCAGGTCGCGGCCGGCGACGACTGCGAACTGGAGTTCAGCGTCGGGACGGTGACGACCGTCCCCTTGCGCGGCCTGCTGACCGACGCGCACGGTTCACCCCTCGCCCACGAGACCGTGATCGTCAACTCGGTGCGCGGCGGCCGGCACGGGCAAGGCGCGACGGATGCGCGCGGTCAATTCACGATCGCGTTCCCGCATCGCGACGAACCGGGGATCCAGATCTTCCTGATCGGCTCGCCCAACGTTCTCGACCTCGACGCAAGCCGCGTGCACGGCACACCACATGGCCCGACGTTCACCTGGCGCGGGTCGGCCGTGGGTGACGGCGCCGAGATCCGGCTGACCGCGCGGCGCGGCGCACGCCTGTCCGGCATCGCCTGGCTCGACGACGGCGAACCGGCCGCCTTCTGCGACGTCGAGGTTTTCGACGCGCACACCCGCGCCAGGCTCGCGGCAGGCACGACGGGACCGCGCGGCGAGTTCGATCTCGCCGGCGTCGCGAGCCCCGGCGCAGAGGCCCGGATCAAGATCTACGGCGGCGTCGGCTACCAGATTGGCGAACCGATCGGCTACGCCCCCGGTGAACATGTCGCCGACATCGAAGTGACGACCCAGCGAGCCGCCGCGCTGCAGGGCAGGGTCGTCGACGGCGACGGGCGCGCCATCGCCGGCGTCACGGTGCACTGCCGGCCGAGCCAGCCCGACGAAGGATGGTCGGAGCACGGCGGCAGCCACCACAGTCCGGTGACCGATCGCGAGGGTCGGTTCCGGGTCTGGCTGGCGCCCGGCACGGCCTCCGTCGAAGTGCCGGGCCGCGTGGCCCGGCAGGAAGTCCAGGTGCGGCGCGGCGAGCCCAACCGGATCGAGCTCGTGGCGGCACGCCGGCAGGAAGCCGGAGCGCAGGGCAAGTAGCTCGCCCCTCGGCAACGAGGCCGGGAGGGGCGGCGGGCAGCCGGCGATGATCAGTGCACCGTCACCTTCAGCGTATCCTGGCCCAGGGTCTGCTGGTTGCCCGAGCGGGCGTCGCTGGTCGTCAGGATGACGCCGATGTAGTAGGTGCCGGCAGCGATCCCGGTCGGGATCGAGACGGTGTCGTGCAGGTCGAGCGTGTCGAGCGCACTTACCGGAACGCTGGTCTTGGTGACGCTGGTGAGGCCGGTGTCGGCGGTGGTGATCGTCGAGTCGGTCGACAGCCGGTAGCGGTAGCTCAGGCTGCCGGATCGCGACACCCGCGAGTAGTTGAGCACGGTGAACTCGAGGGCGTAGCTGTTGCCACGGGTCACGCTGGTCGGCGGCGTGCTGTAGACGGCGTCGTTGAAGCGCATGCTGAGCGGCGTCAGGTCGGCGACCGTGCCGCGATGGTCGTTGAGCCAATCGCGCACGTCGTCGTATTTCTCGTCGCGCAACCG
>JAGQRA010000593.1 GCA_020425885.1 Planctomycetota bacterium
ACGCCGATGGACATCTACACGACGATCGCCGAGGGTCGGCCCGGCGGCATGCTGGCACACAAGCAGTACGGCACCTTGTTCGTGCAGCGCGCGACGGCCTACGTGCTGTCGATCATGAACAACGACCTGCCGGGCAAGGCTCCTGAGCCCAACGCCAAGAAGGTGCGGTGACCGACGCAACCGAACGGGGTGCTGCGGCCGCGCCGGGTGAGGTCGGCCGGCCACAGGTCGTGAAGGGTCGGGCGCCGGTACGCCGCCCCGATATCGACACGCTGTTCAGCATCAACCCGGATGGTTCGCGCAACGTGATCCATCCGGCCGACGTCAAAGGTCGGTTCCAGACCAGGAAGCACCTGCTCTGGTATCTGCTGCTCGGGATCTACCTGGCGCTGCCGTGGGTCAAGGTCGGTGGCGAGCCGGCGCTGCTGCTCGACGTCCCGAGCCGTCACTTCTACCTGTTCGGCAATACCTTCAACGCCCAGGATTTCTGGCTCGCGTTCTTCTTCGTCAGCGGCACCGGCTTCACCCTGTTCGTGGTCGCCGCGCTGTGGGGGCGCATCTGGTGCGGCTATGCCTGCCCGCAGACCGTGTTCCTCGAGGGTCTGTTCCGTCGGATCGAGCGTTGGATCGAGGGCCCGGCGGCGGCTCGGGCGAAGCTCGACAAGGCCAGGTTGAGCGGTGCCAAGCTGGCGCGGCGGGGACTCAAGATGGTCGTCTTCCTGCTGCTGACGGCCGTCGTGACCCACTCCTTCCTCGGCTACTTCATGCCGGTGGAGGTGCTGGTGGCGGCGATGACCTCGTCGCCCAGTCACCACCCGTTCGCCTTCGTTTTCGCGCTGGTCACGACGCTGATCCTGTTCGTCAACTTCACATGGTTCCGCGAACAGCTCTGCATCGTCGTCTGCCCGTACGGGCGATTGCAGGCCGCGCTCTACGATGCCGACACGGTGCTGGTCGGCTACGACGCCGGCCGCGGTGATCCGCGCGGCTCGGCCGGCACCGAGGGTGCCGGCGATTGTGTCGACTGCTACCGCTGCGTGGCGGTGTGTCCGACCGGCATCGATATCCGCAACGGCACGCAGCTCGAGTGCGTCGGCTGTGCCAACTGCATCGATGCCTGCGATGCCGTGATGGACAAGCTGGAGCGACCCCGCGGGCTCGTGCGCTACGACAGCCAGCGCGGGCTGGAACTCGGCCAGCGCCGGTTCCTGCGCGGTCGCGTCTTCTTCTATGCGGTGCTCCTCCTGCTCGGCATCGGCGTGTTCACCTTCGCGGCTTCGTCGCGCAAGCCGTTCGAGGCCAATCTGCTGCGGGCGCGCGGTACGACCTACACGATCGAGGGCGATCGTGTCCATTCGGTCTACGAGCTGCACCTGATCAACAAGCGTCCCGAGAAGCGTCGATTCACGATCGAGAAGGTCGGTCCCGAAGCGGCCGAGATCGTGCTCGCGATGGTCGAGGTCGACCTCGACACGCTCGACGAGATGCGGGTTCCGGTTCACGTGTTCGTCCCGGTCGACAGGTTCCGCACCGGCATGCGCTGCGAGCTGAAGGTGCGGTGCGAGGAGCCCGACGCCGTCCTCGAACGTCTCGCGACGGTGCCCATGCTCGGGCCATCGTCACGCGCCAAGTAGCGGTGCTCGGCCGGCGGGGCTCGGCAATGGCCGGCGTGGCCGGGCTACTCGCGCTCGGCGACCGGCAGGCAGATGCGAAACGTCGCGCCCGTGCCGGGCTTGGTGTCGAGTTCGATGCGGCCGCCGTAGCCCTCGATGATGCTCTTGCTGATGGAGAGTCCGAGGCCGGTGCCGCCGCGGGCCCGCTTCGTCGTCACGAAGGGCTCGAAGATGCGGCTGCCGAGTTCGTCGGGGATTCCGGGCCCGTTGTCCTGCACGCCGAGGTGCGCGAACTCCCCGTCGCTGCCGCCGAACAGCGTCACGTTGCGGCTCTCGGGCTTGGTGAGCAGCGCGTCCTTGGCGTTGATCAGCAGGTTGAGCAATACCTGTTGTACCTGCTGCGGTCGCGCCATGACCTGCGGGATCTCGTCGGGCACCTCGACGGTGAGCTGGATGCCGTGACGCTTCAGGTTCTCTCCCATCAGGCGAAGCGTGCGTTCGACGACGTCGTGCAACGCCGTCGGCTGCGGCTGGTCGCGGTCATCGCGCGCGAACTGCAGCAGGTCGCGAACGATGTCGGCGATGCGTTGCCCTTCCTCGACGATGATCTGGCTGTTCTCCTGCGGTTCGTCGCCGTCCTGGATCAACTGGGCGCAGTTGATCATCGTGTTGATCGGGTTGTTGACCTCGTGCGCGATGCCGGCCGCGAGCTCGCCGACCGCCGCCAGGCGTTCGGTCTGGGTCAGTTTCGCCTGCATCTCGTGCCGCTCGGTGATGTCGCGGATCACGGCCGTGAAGAAGCGCTGGCCGTCGGACCAACCTTCGCCGATGGACAGGTCGATGGGGAACAGCGAGCCGTCCTTGCGGCGGCCCACCACCTCGCGGCCGAAGCCGATGATCCTCTTCTCGCCGGTCTCGAGGTAACGCTGCAGGTAGCCGTCGTGTTCGGCCGAGAACGGGCGCGGCATCAGGCAGTTGACGCTGTTGCCGATGGCCTCGGCGGCCGTGAAGTGGAAGAGCCGTTCGGCGGCACCATTGAAGGTGACGATCGTGCCGGTGTCGTCGATCGTGACGATGCCCTCGGTGGCCGTGTCGACGATCGCCTGCACCTGCGCGGCGTGACTCGAAGCCGCGCCCATGGCCTGACGGCGCAGGTCCTCGGATTCGCCGATCGCCCGCTCGATCTCGTCGTGGAGGTGGCGGCGACCGAGCAGACACAGCGGCGTGACCGCCAGCAGGCTGCCGGACGCGACGAGGCTGAGGCTGCTCCACAGCGTGCCCGGCTCCAGCAGCAGGCCGATGATGGCCAGCAGCGCGCAACCTATGGCGGCCGCAACCTGGATGCCGGGGGCTAGGATCATCGTCATCAGCCTAGGGCCACAGCCGGTCGGATCCAGCTACGCCTTAAGCGGTATGAGCCTACGAACCATGGACCGCCCCTGACTCGAGTGTCAGATCGGAGAATGCCGATCCCATGTCACGCATCGTGTTGATCGACGACGAGGTGCGGCTCCAGCAGACGCTGGCGCGCTTTCTCGAACAGCAGGGGCACCACGTCGTGCGCGGCACATCGTTCGCTGACGTCGAGAACCATCTGTACCCCGGCCGATTCGAGGTGCTGATCACCGACATCGTCATGCCCGAGGTCGATGGCATGAAGGTGCTGCGCGAGGTCGTGGAGGCCAGGGGCTGCCTCGAGCCGGTGATCCTCATTACTGGGGAACCCAACCTCGAGACAGCTGCCGAGGCCGTTCGTCGGGGCGCGTTCGATTACATCAGCAAGCCCGTCACCAAGGACAAACTGCTCGAGGCCGTCGGACGAGGGCTGCGCCACGTCCAGCTGCTGCGTGAACGTGACAGCGCGCTGAAGAGCGAGATGGACATCCTGCGCAATCTCGCGCGCATCGGGGAGTCCGCCTCGGTGCTGAGCCACGAGATCCGCACTCCGATCACGAGCCTCCGACATGCCCTGCGGGCGGTCGGCGACAAACTCGGCATCGAACACCGCATCCTGGTCGAGGAGTTCCTGGTCAACCTGGGCAAGATCGAGACGATGCTCGGCAAGACGCTGTCGCTGGTGAAGCCGCTCGAACTCAAGCGGCGGCCGACCGACCTCGAACGCCTGGTCGCCGATTGCGTCCGTGACGTGCAGGCGCTGCCGAGCATGGTCGAGTTCTCGGTCGGGGTCGACATGCCCGATCGGCTGACCGCGGATGTGGACGCGCAGCTGCTGGGCGACGTCCTGACCAACCTCCTGCGCAACGCCGGGGAGGCCAGCGATGGCCGTTGCCACGTCGACGTGATGTTGCGCTGCCAGGGCGGTCAGCTCGCGATCGAGGTTACGGATGACGGGCCCGGTGTGCCGGATCATCATCGCGACGAAATCTTCAGGCCGTTTCGGAGTTTCAAAGAGTACGGCACCGGAATCGGATTGGCATTCTCACGCAAGGTCGTCGAGTCCCATGGCGGCACCATCCGCCTGGTCGACAAGCCTGGCGTCGGAGCCTGCTTCCGCATCGAGATTCCCGGCGCGTGTGCAACGTCAGGGTCGGCCGAGGAGGCTCACCATGAGTGAAAAACAGACCATCACGATCGTTCTCGTCGACGACCAGGCAATCGTCCGCGCGGCGTTCAAGTCCCTGCTCGAACGGGTTGCCCATTTCCGCGTCGTCGGCGACGCCGGCGATGCCCGTTCGGCGATCGAACTGGTGACCGAGCTGCGGCCTGACCTGGTGTTGCTCGACATCACGATGCCCGGTCTCTCCGGCATCGACGCCGTCGCTCCGATCAAGCGAGCTTCGCCGCGTTCGCGCGTGCTGATGGCGTCGCAGCACGAAGGGCAGAAGTTCGTCCGCCAGGCCCTGATGGCCGGTGCCGACGGCTACCTGTCCAAGGACAGCGAGCCGGAGGAACTGGCGTTGGCCATCGAGTCGATCCATCGCGGCGACTCGTACCTGTCGCCGAAGGTCGCCGGCAGCATCATGACGCACGCTGTTCGCGGCGAGGTCGCACCGCGCGACGAGGAGAGCGCGTTGTCCGTGCTGACGCCGCGCGAGCGCGAGGTGTTCCAGCTGCTCACGCTCGGCAAGGCCAACAAGGAGGTCGCGGCGATGCTCCATCTGTCGCTCGGGACCATCAAGAAGCACCGCGAGAACCTGCAGCGGAAACTCGATTGCCACTCGGCAGCGGAGTTGGCGCGATTGGCGATCCGCGAGGGGCTGCTCAGCGTCTGAATCGGTTGCGCCGGCTCGCCGGCCGGTGCTCGCCCTCGTCCAGTCCGAGCCGTCACTCCGCCGTGCGTACGGTCAGCACCGGACACTCGGACATCCGCACGACCTTCTCGGCCGAGCTGCCGAGCAGCATGTGCCGCAGGCCGGTATGCCCGTGCGTGCCGATCACGATCACGTCGGCATCGCATTCCTTGGCGCATTCGAGGATCTGCTCATGCACCTCGCCGTTGCGCATCTCGGTCCGAATCGACACGTCGGGGTCGAGTCTGGCTCTCGATTCCTCGAGCTCCTCCTTGGCGCGATTGTGCAGCTCGGTCTGCAGGTTCGGGAATGCCGTCACCGTTCCCAGGCTCCGCATCGGGTAGCTCATCTCGGCGACCACGTGGAGCAGAACGACCTCGGCGCCACAGGACTTGGCCAGCTTTACGGCGTAGGCAGCTGCGCGTCGGGCCGGGTCTGAGAAATCGGTTGGGCAGACGATTCGGCGGAACATGGGTATTGTCCAGAGTAGTGCCAAAGCGGATCTCGAACATGCTGGATCCGCAAGTAGGCTCTTCGGCCCGCCCCGATCCGTTCATGGAGCTCGAACCCGAAGGCATTTCCCAACCCGACTCCGAGGCTCAGGCCGGTCGGCACCCGGTCGTTCTCGCGGTCGAGGCCATGCTGGACGACGGCCGACTCGAGGAGGCGCTCGATGCCGCGCTCGAGGCGCTCGACCAGGGGGATGGCAACGCCCTCGATCTCACCTTCCTCGCCGGCGAGGCATGTCTGGCCTTGGGGCGAGGCGCGGACGCCGAGCGCTACTTCCGGGCCGTTCTGGCCATGGACCCTGATTGTCCGGCGTCGCGCAGCTGGTTGGCGAAGGCGCTGTTCCTGCAATGGCGCTTCGACGACGCCGACGCGGCGGTGCAGGCCGCGCTCGAGCTGTCCGATGCCCCGCCCGATGCCCACGCCTTGAAGGGGGCGTTGCTCGAGCGCCGCGGGCTCTACGAGGAGGCTGAAGCCTGCTTCCGCCGCGCCAATGCGATGGCGCCCGATCTGCACCCGACACCGATTCGGATGTCGCGGCAGGAGTTCGCTCGCGAAGTGCGTCGCGCGGCTGCCAAGTTGCCGCGCCAGTTTCGCCAGGCGCTCGATCGGGTGCCGGTCGAGGTTCAGGACGTGCCGCACGAGTCCCTGGCCGAGGGGGAGTCAGCCGAGGACGTGTTGCCGGACATCCTGGGCCTGTTCGAAGGGGTGCCGTTGCCCGAGACGGACGGGCTCGACCTCGAGAACTGGCGCCCCAATCGCATCCTGCTGTTCCAGCGCAATCTCGAACGTGCGGCCTTCGATCGCGATGACCTCATCGAGCAGATCCGGATCACACTGTGGCACGAACTCGGGCATTACCTCGGTTTCGAGGAAGAGGACATGGACGACATGGGGCTGGCCTGACCGACGGGGTCGACGCAGCCCTTGGCGCCAAAGGAGGCGCCGCAGCGGCGCAGGGTGCCTGCGCTTCGTCGTCGGTGCCCGTGCCGCGTTGCGGCGTCTGAAGGCTCAGTGCGCGATGGCCTTCACGCTGTTGCCGAGCGCGGTCATCATCTCGCGAACCTTGTCGTAGTCCG
>JAGQRA010000594.1 GCA_020425885.1 Planctomycetota bacterium
CGCGCAGCGTCGGCCGCGCGGCGATAGCACCACCCCCACCATCAGAACGGGCATGATCACCACCCCTCGTGTCGTCGCCCTGACCCTGTTCTGCATGGTCGCCTTCGCCGGCAACTCGCTGCTCTGCCGACTCGCCCTGCACGGCACCCGAATCGATGCCGCCAGCTTCACGTGCATCAGGCTCCTCGCCGGCGCCATCACGCTGTGGCTGGTCGTCAGGCTTCGACCGTCCCGCCCGAACGGCAAAGGCAGCTACGGCTCGGCGGCCATGCTGTTCGCCTACGCCGCCGGCTTCTCGTTCGCCTACCGGCAACTGTCGGCGGCGAGCGGGGCGTTGCTGCTGTTCGGCGCGGTGCAGGCGACGATGATCGGCCACGCCATCAGCACCGGCGAACGACTGCGCGTCGGGCAGTGGTGCGGCCTGCTGCTCGCGGTCGGCGGACTCACCGGCCTCCTGCTGCCCGGGCTCTCGGCCCCGGACCCGCTCGGCGCCACCTTGATGCTCGGGGCCGGCGCCGCCTGGGGCGTGTATTCGGTGCGCGGCCGCGATGCCGGCGATCCGACCCTCAAGACCGCCGGTAACTTCGCTCGCGCCGTCCCGTTCGCCGTCCTGCTCGGCATCGGTTGCTACTCCGACCTGTCGATCGACCGTGCGGGCCTCGGCTACGCGCTGGCCTCGGGCGCACTGACCTCGGGACTCGGCTACGCGCTCTGGTATGCGGTTCTGCCGGCCCTGCGCGGCACGACCGCCGCCACCGTACAGCTCAGCGTTCCGGTGCTGGCGGCGATCGGCGGCACGATGCTGCTCGGCGAGGCGGTCACCACGCGCCTCGTCCTGGCATCGATCGCGATCCTCGGCGGCATCGGGATCGTGATCGCGGCCCGGCGCCGATGATGCCCGCTACTCGAACATGCTGTCCTCGGCGGTGGCCAGCCCCATCTTCCGCCGCGCTTTCGCCGGCGACATGCTGCCGTCGAGGATCCCCTCGAGGTGTCGCTCGGCCAGGTGGCCGAGGCCGGCCTCGACGCCGGCGTCGGTCCGCTCGAGACCGAGCAGCTCGAGCGCCCGGTCCTGCAACGTTCGCAGGTGCTCGAGGTCCTCGAGCGTCTCGACAGCGGACCGCTTGTCGCCACCGAGCACGACCTCCTCGAGCGTCTCCGTCTCGAGCTGCGCGAGTCGCTCGGTCGAGACGTCCATGATCCGGCTCGCGGCCTCGATCACGCTGCCCGCGCCGAGATCGCGGACCGCGCGGGCGAGCGCCTGGCGGCGGCCCTCGGTCGCGATCTGCTCGTTCAGCACATCCTTCTTGCGGATCTGATCCTCGTTGCCGCCGGTCTGCTCGAACTGCTCCTTGCTGAGCGTTCGCTTCAGGAGGTCGCCGATCATGAGGTTCAGTGCGGGCCTGGCGGCGATTTGTCGCGGGTCGGTCGACGCCGGCAGCAGGTCCCTCTTGCCGGTCAGCTCCGCGATGACCTCGTTGATCTTCCGCACGTCGCCCTTGCAGGCGTCGAACTGCTCCTGTGAGAGTCCGACCTTGCCCTGGAGCTTGACCTGCGTCGACCGCTGGCGCGGTCCGACGCCATCCTCGAGCAACCGGTCGCGGATCCTTCTTATCGCCTTGTCGTACGGCGGCAGCTCGGGTCGCTTGCCCCGTTTGGCCTTGCCGAGCTCGACGTCCCTGTTCCAGAGCTCGAGCAGCTCCTTTTGCTTCTTCTTGCGTTCGAGCTCGTAGGCCTTGACGAGCTTGTACTTCTTCTGCTTCTTCGCCGAGACCTCCTCGTCGTCCTCGTCGACGATCGTGTCGTCGACGAGCTTGGCGCCGAGCTTCTCGAGCTGCTTCAGCGTCTGCAGCGTGAACGAGGCGTCGGGCTTGTAGTGGCCGCTCGCATCGTCGATCGACTCGACGAGGCCGTCGACGACTTCGATGTGACCGGCGCCGGCGACGTCGCCGCCGGCGAGCGGGCTCGAGTGGTGCGTCACCACCTTCTTGCCCTCGCCGAGGTCCATGGCCTGAGGTTTGAAGACGACGAGATTGCCGGTGTCGGGATCGAGCACGAACCCGCGCCGCTTGTCGAACAGGTTGCCCTTGGCGTCGTACAGCAGGCCGTCCGCACCGACCTCGAGGCCGTGCTTCCGCCGTTGCTCCGGGGTGTAGTAGGCGGTCGTCACCTTGTCGCTCTCGCGGACCTGCTGGCGCTCTTCGCGGATCTTGCCCGCGAGCCGTGAGATCTTCTCGACCACCGCGTCGTCACCTCGCTGCAACGCGGCCCGGAGCTTGCCGATCAGCTCGATCACGCGCGGCTCCTTGGCCTTCACGAGTTGCAGGAACTCGCCCCACTCCATGGTCTTGTAGGCGGCCGTGCCGTGGAGTGCCTTGAGGACGGCGCGGTCGGAGACCTGCTCGTCGGTCCAACGCGGCGCTCGCCACCCCACCTGCTTGTCCTCGCCGACGTACTCGGCGCCGAGCTTCTTCCGCTTCAGACCGGCGGGCTCGGCCTCGTCGGCCTTCGGCTTCCGCTTCGACACCGCCTTGCGCGCCGCGACGACCTGCGCCAGCATCGAGTCGTATGCATCGATCGCGCCCGCCCAGTCGGCGCGACCGAACTTGTCGTCGCCATCCCGCCTGGTCCGCAACATGCCGGCGGCGTCGGCCGGTCGAGCCTCCTCGATCCACTTGCCCGCGGCGGCGGCCGACTTGCGACGCGCGGTCGCCATCGCCTCCAGGTCCTCATCGTCGGCGAAGTCCTGGGCGACCACGTCGGCGGCGAAGGTCACCTCGACCTTCGCGATCGTGTAGTCGGAGAGCTCGTGAATGCTGCGCTTGAGTTCCTTCTCGAGCGTCGAAGACGGCTTGATCGCGCAACGGAAGACCAGGACCGAGTCGACCTTCTCGCAGACACCGTGATAGACCTTCGCCGCGCCCGCGCTGGCCTTCGCGGCGCTGCGGTCGGCCGGCGCGATCTTCTTTTGCGACACCATGAGCACGGCCGGCTTCGCCTTGCTGCTCGACGGCGCATAGACGAAGTTGCCGCCGCTCTTCGCGGCCTTCTTGAGTTCGGCGGTGAGGGTCTTCCTGTCGGTCTTCACGCCCATGGCGAACGGCTCCTCGGGTTGAGTGCGGGATCGAGCCCTCCTCGGGCGAGGGTAGGTGTCACCACCGCGGGGGTCAACATCGCCGCGCCGGCATCCCAGGCGGGGTATCGGGCCCGCCGGCAACGAACTACGATTCCCGCCATGCGCACGCTCGCCGTCGTCAGCTCGTCGATCGCTGTTCTTGCCTCCGTCACGATGGCCCAGACCTACATCGTCGACGTCAACAACGGCCCGGGGACGAACTTCACCTCGATCGCCGCGGCGGTGGCACAGGTGCCGAATGGTTCCGTTCTCGACGTTCGCGCCGGCGACTACCCCGGTTTTGCGATCACGGGCAAGAGTCTCACCGTCATGGGGCGTCCCGGCGCCCGCATCAGCGGGCTGGCCTACCCGCCGATCCGCATCGAGGCGATCGCGGCTCAGGACACGGTGGTGGTGTCGGGCCTGCAGATCTCGCACGTCTCGGTGATCGCGACCGTCGCATGTCGCAACTCGACCGGCGCGATCGTGGTCGACGACTGCCGCAGCGATCCTGGCACCTCGCTCGTCGGCGGCCAGCTCGAGGTGACCGACTGCGCCAACGTGCTGGCCCGCGATTCCACCTTCGTGTCGTCGACCTACTTCACGCAATCGCTCGTGCTGCAGCGGTCTCGCCTGGTCGCGACGTCCTGCACGTTCTCGTCGCAGATGGCGATCCCGGTGGCCATCACCGACGGCGTGCTCGACCTGACCGCCTGCGCCGTGACCGCCGGCGTCGTGCCACCGACGGTCGCTCTGCACCTGAGCCATATCGACGTCCGCCGCGGTTGTGTGCTCGGTGCGACGGCGACGGGCGGCGCGATCCTGTCGGGAAGCGGCAGCGCCAACGTCGATCCGACGACGACGCTGCAGAACGCATCCAGCACCCCGTTCGCGCCGAGCGTCGCGGTCAATGGCGTCGCCCTGCCTTGGCTGTCGGCGAGCTTCGCCACGCCGAGCGGCATCGAGAGCGCGAGCCTGTCCGGGTCGGGAACGATGGCAGCGCTGGCGATAGGCGAACCGGGTCCGGGCTACGCGATCGCCGGGCCGCTGCAGGTCGTCGGCCTGCGCGCCGGCACCGAGTTGATCATGGCGGCGGGCCCGCCGCCGTTGGCGGCCAGCTTCGTCGTGCCGACCGCGCCATGGGTGCGCGGCGTCACGCTGACGTGGCAGGGTGTCGTGCTCGGCTCGGCGGGCCTGCAGGTCAGCAACGCGATCGGCGTCGTGCTGCCGTGAGCTCGGCGTCACGCGCGCCGCTCCGGCAGGGCGATCGTCGGCACCTGGCGCCCCATCCGCTGTAGATTCGAGGCTCGGCGCGGCACGATCCGCCGCCGCCAGCCACCATGAACACACTCCGCCCCCTCGTCGCGCTGCTGCTGGCTCCGGCCATCAGCGCGCAGTTCGTCTACGACTTCAACCAGCTCAACGGCTCGGACACCCATCCGTTCACGCTGCTCGACGGGCAGGACAACTGGAGCGAGCAGACCTTCAACGCCCCGAACCGCTGCGGCGTGACCGCGACGCTGTCGCACGACGGCACGCACTCGCTGCAGTTCCAGGAGGTCGGCCCCAGCTACGGCTGCGATGCGTCGCGCATCAACGACGCCAACTGGTTCTATCCGCCGTTCACCGGCGGTGAGGTCAGCGCCTCGTTCCAGGTCGACATGCGGGTCGGCTACTGGGGCGGGACCTTCGGGCTCGCGCACGATACCAACGGTGACACCACGATCCGCGGCATCCAGACCGGCGAACTCGGGGTGCGGTTCTACGTCGGCACGCAGGCCAACGCGCAGCTGCGGCTGTACGCCGCCGACCAGACCTTCGTCCGGGTGCCGCTCGCCAACGCCGGCAGCATCGCCGGCGGCAACTGGATCCGCGTCCGCGTCGTCATGGACCTCACCGCCGGCGGCGGCACCGGACTCGGTTCGGTGTTCGTGCAGAACCTGACGCGCGGCGACGCCGGGTTCACGGCGGTGACGGGCCTGCAGGACATCCCGCTCGCCCTCGATCTCCTCGCCGCGGACGCGACCAACCCGTTGCTCTGGGATGCCGTGTGGCTGCACTTCGAAGGCGCCACCTACGGTCTCGACAACATCGACGTCGGTCACGCCGGCTTCGCCGCACCGCTCGGCATGGCCTGCAACGGCGCTGCCGGTCCGGCCACGCTGGTCGCCAATGGTCCATTGCAGATCGGCACCGCCATCACCTTCGAATCGGGCAACCACGCCAGCGGTGTCCTCGGCGCCACGATGTTCGGCTTCGGCACCGGCTCCTACAACGGCCTGCCGCTGCCGATCCTGATCGACCCGTTGCTCGGCACCAGCGGCTGCAGCCTCTACATCGACATCGCCGCCTCGGTGATCTCGCTCACCTCGGCTGTGACGCCGGCGACCTTGACGGCCAGCATCAACGTGCCCGCGGCGTGGACCGGCTTCGGCTTCTACGTGCAGCAGGCATGTTTCGAAGGCGTGCCCGGCGGCCTGTCGGCCTCGAACGCGCTGCGCGTGCAGCTGCCCTGAATCGCGGTGTCACGAAGGCCGTCCTCACTTGCCGCGATGCGCGACCAGGCGGGCCGCGAGTCGGTCGAGCGCCGTATCGCACAGCCCGGCGCTGAGGTCGACCCAGGTGAACTGCCTCAGGAAGCGGGGTAGCTCCGGCGGTTCGGCGAGGCCGGGCAGCAGAATGGGGATCACCGTCATCCGGCGACGCACGAACTCGTCGATGCAGACGAGCATCTCGGGCACCTCCCAAGGACCGAGCCCTTGCGGGCCGACCAGGATCGCGGCGGCGCGGACCTCGCCGAGGATGCGGTCGAGCTCCTGTTGCCAGACCGAGCCGCCGGCGAGCTGCTCCTCGTCGAGCCAGACGCGCACGCCGCGCTGTTGCAGCGCGGCCGCGAGCTGACGCACGATCGGCTTGTCGCCGCTGTGATGCGCGAGGAACAGGTCGAAGGGCTCGGCGCCGGTCGACGGCGGTGCCGCCGCGGCGTCCGTCCCCTGCTCGGTCTCCGCCCTGGCCCGGACCATCTCCGGTAGCTCGTCGAGCAGCTCGAGCACCGCGAGACTGATCCGTCTTCGTTCGACATCGGCCGCGGCATCGGTGACGAGACCCTTGCGTTGCCTGTCGGTGACGGCTCGCAGGCTGCCGAGGTGGAGCAGCACCTCGTTGCGCGGTCGCGATGCGAGTAGCCGAGTCGCGAGGAGAGTTCCTCGAGCGCGCCGCCGGGGTCGTTGCCCGCGAGCTTCTCGCGGCAGGAAAGGAGCAGCTGGGCGAGATCGGACATGGTCGCGGCGCTATTGCGGAGCCGCTTGCAGACGGTTCAGGGGGTACTGGACGAGGGGGCTCGCGAGCATGAACAGCAACAGCAGCCAGAGGTAGGCGGCCTCGTTGACGTAGTTCCATTCGGAAAGTAGCGCGGGAACGATCGGCACGAACAGCAAGTTGGCGAACACGAGCATGCGCACGAACAGCCCCTTCCGGCGACGTAGGCAGAACACGATGGTGGCGACAGCGTTGCCGGCAAACAACCAAACCATGCACCACCACATTTGTAGACTGCCGCCGAAGTCGAGGATCACGAGCACGAGAAGCACGGCGCTCAGCCCGAGCAGCCAGCCGGCGCCCGCGAGGCTGCCGGCGATTCCGATGGCGGGCAACCCGGTCACTACCAGCAGCGCGCCAAGCATGAGCCCGCCCAGCGTCAATGTCTCGACGGGGACGAGCCGCTGCCCGTCGTGAATCCAACGCGCCGTCTCGAGGTTGCGCAACGCCGCCGAGGCCTCGCTTGCCGAGAACGGCGCGGTGCCCGGGCGTGAGTACCGGGCCAGAGCCTCGGTCACGTCCGGGGCGAGTTCCGGCAGGTCGAAGTCCAGTCCGGAGTGGAACTCTCTATCGGTCCAGATCCGCGCGCGTTCTGCGATGAGTTCGAGACCGGGGGGACGCCCGGCGCTGCGGGCATCCGCGGCGGCCCGTTCGAGCATTCGGGCGAGCTCATATCTGCTTCTTGCGTCGTTCGGATCGATCCCAGCCGCTGCCCAGCCTTCGTACCGCGGAGCCACGTGTCGCAGGAAGAAGACGGCGCGGTCGTCGCCGTAGCCGTAGACGCGCTCGTCTTCGCCTCGGGACATCAGCAGCCTGTCATCGCGGTACGCCTGGCCCGGGTCGACCTTCCACACCGCGGGTGCAATGCGTAGTGAACGGCACGAACCATGCGAGCCCGTTGATGCAGCAGAGACTGATGATGTCGAGCAGGATCCAGTGGGCGCGCGAGAATCCCCGGCCGACCGGGATGAGCTGGAACGCCATGCCCCGCCGGATCAGCCAGAAGATCGAAGCGATGACGACCAGGACTAGGGCGACCTGCGCGAGGTTGCGGAAGTCGAGCACGGCATACGGCTTGAGCAACGCGCCGATGGCGACCAGGATCAGCAGGTAGATCGGCAGCGTGATCATCACGACCCAGTGCACCTGGGTGACGTGCAGCGCCGGCCACCGGGTCGCAACGGTGCGGCTCAACCGGACACGGAAGCTCTCGGTCCGACTCATGTTGTCGCCTTCGCCGAGTCGAACAGCGTGCGTGTCGATCGGCTCACGTCGCGGAAGTAGGAGAGCGGGATCGCCTTCTCGACCACGGCGCCGAGCAGGTCATCGGCCGTGCACTCGAGCGGGGTGCGCAGCAGGAAGCCGTGCAGCCCGGTGCGATGGCAGTCGATCACGAGCGAGCCGAGGGCAGCGACCAGCCGGCTCTTGTCCCAGGCGACCGCGAGTTCGAACGCGTTCTCGGTGCGATCGGAACCGATGTCGCCCACCGGCCCGTAGAACTCCGGCGCGCCGTCGACGAGGAACATCAGCTTGTCGGCGACATTCTCGGTCTCGTAGAGATGCTGCGAGCTGATCAGGATCGGCAGCGGATGACGGGCCGAACCGGCGAGATCCTGCAGGTCCTGCAGGAACAGCATCTGGGTGTCGATGTCGAGCGGCGCCAGCGGTTCGTCGAGCACGAGCAGTTTGGGACGCGCGACCAGGGCCTTGGCGAGTTCGAAGCGCATCCGGTAGCCGCCGGACAGCTGGCCCCAGCGTGCGTTGCGGTACCGCTCGAGCCCGAGGCGTTGCAGGAAGAAGTCGACCTCGTCGATGTTCGCCTGGCCGACCAGGCCGTGCCAGGCGGCCTCGTGGTAGAGATTGTCGACGACGCGACCGAACCAACGGTGCGGACGCTGTCGGACGTGCGCGATCTGCGAACGGATCGACCGCCAATCGAGCTGCCCCGGCGCTCGGCACCGGGCTGCAACAACGGATAGCAGTACTCGCCGTCGTCGGGCATGAGTTCGCCGCAGATCACGCGCAGCAGCGTGGTCTTGCCGGAGCCGTTGACGCCGACGAGGCCCGTGATCTCGCCGGGCCGCAGCTGCATCTCGATCGGACCGAGACGGAAACCCGTACCGCGGCGGTAGCCACGGCCGACGCCCCGGCCCGAGTAGGTCAGCGCCGCGTCCACGGGCGGCGGTGTGCGGCTCTGCTTGAACTGCTCGCGCGCGTCTTCGAGGGAGATCACCTCGCTCGCGGGCTTCGGCTCCTCCTCTTTCGTCGGCACGACGCGCAGGGTAGTGCCGACGGCGGCCGGGATATCGGCCGCCGCGTGCAGGAGATCGAGCAGCTGCAACAACCGGTCGATTGCCGAGCGCCGCTGGAATCGGGTCTGCTCGGTCTCGCCGGGCGTGCGCTCCGTGCCGCGGAGTTCTTCGAGTTCGCGGGACAGGCCGAGCGCTTCGCGAGTCCGCGCCGGATCCCGGTTGTAGTCGCGGGCGAAGTCCAGCAAGCGACCGCACGCG
>JAGQRA010000595.1 GCA_020425885.1 Planctomycetota bacterium
CGCATCGACGCGGAACGTCTGAGCGGCCAGCGCGACCTGAAGGACAAGGGTGGCGGGGAGGGTGGGGCGCATCGCGGCCATCGTAGCTGCGGAGTCGATGACTTGCCGGATCGGTGAAGCGCTGTCCGGTCAAGTAACGCGGGGGTCATTGCACGGCAGTGCCCGCGACGCGTGGGCCCCCGAAATCACCACCCGGAAGACGATCATGTCCATGCCTCACAGCCAGTTCCGTTCCTCTGCCGCCGCTGCCCGTTGCGAGATCCTGAGCGCGCTGCTGCACCTGGTGCTGCTCGCGGCGCCGCTCGCGGCGCAGACGCCGATCGGTACCACGGAGTTCTTCAACTCGCAGCGACGCGTCATCGCCAGCTCCGCGACCCACACCCACGTCGCGGCCATCGATCCTTCGGGTGCCGTCCGCATCTGGAGCCGTCCCATCAGTGGCGGCTCCTGGACCGGCAGCGCACCGGTCAACGACACGACGAGCGGAATCGGCACCGCACCCGTCACCACCGAGGTGTCGTTGACGATCACCAACGACGGCTTCCGTCACCTGACCTGGGCGCGCGCCTCCTACCCGTCGTTCTACCGGCAGTACTACCGGGCGATGGCCCCGAACGGCACCTTCCCGGGACCGATCGTCGAACTCAGCACCCATGCCGTGACGGGCGGCTCCGTCGCCGCCCCGAACGGCCGCCGCAGCGACTCGTTCGACATCGTCGCCAGCCACTACGGCGAGCTGGTCGGCACGATGACCGTGAGGCGGTCGCGCGTCTTCCTCTGCGCCCAGGGCCCGGGCAACTGGCGCAATCGCCTCGTCGAGATCACGCCGACGATCGGCACGAGCATCGACTGGGGCGCGCCGGTGCTCCGCGACGCCGGCCTGCTGTCGACCTCGGGATCGACCCAGCGCGCGCGCCTCGCGGTCGATGTCAACCTCGCGGTGCACGCGGTCTACTACAGCAACACCGTGCCGGGCATCGTGCACCGCCGCTGCGCGCCGTACACGTACTTCATCTACGGCGGCGACCCGTTCCCCTGGTCGGCGCCCGCTACGCTGAGCATCGGCAGCGGCCACACCGACGTCAGCGCCGACATCAGCGCCGGGCTCAACGGTGACGTCCACGTCGCCTACAACCACTGGACCAGCGCCACCACGTCGTCGCTGACGCACCGCGTCTTGACGGCTGGAACGTGGAGCGCCGGCGACACCGTCGCGACGTTCTCGGGCGTCGACGCCGACTACCGTTTCGCGATCATGGCGGCGACGAGCAGCGGCCGCGTCTTCCTCGCCCGCCCCGAAGCCGGCGACGCCCTGTGGCTCGACAACCTGACCGACGCGGGCACGTTCGAGCCGCTGTTCCGGCTGCGTCCCGCCGGTTCGCCCGCCACGGCGGGGATCGCGATCCAAGGCTCGCTGTGGCCGGATCCCGACCGCGCCGGCTGCGCCTTGCGCATGGTCTGCCGCGTCCCGGCCGGGACGCCGGCGCAGACCTGCTACCACGAACTCGACAGCTGCAGCTTCACGACCGGCGAGGTCGCGTGCAGCTACGAGGGCCGGCTGTTCTTCAGCGGCCACCCGTTCGCCGCCACGGGCTACGACACGACGATCAACCTGCGCGATGCGCACCCTGGCGCGCTGCGCATCTTCGTTGCCGGTTTCCATCGCTACCCGGTCCTGGGCAGCCCCTACTACCACTGCAACTGCCCGCTGCTGGTGGATCCGGTGCTGTTCGTGATGATGGCGGGCACCGGTACGAGCGAGACCCTGCAGCTCGTGCTCCCGCTCACGGCGGCCGGCATCAGATTGCATACCCAGTGGTTCGAGATGTCGCTGAACGGCAGCTGCGGGCCCGAGTTCGGGTTCTCGAACCTCGGCACGATCACGGTGCAGTGAGGCGCGGCGTCGGCCGCGGCGCTGACTAATGCAGCTCGATGTCGAGCGCGTTGCTGGCGGCGAGGCCGCCGGGGGCGCCGGCGTCGAGCGCGAACCACTGGCCGTAGAGGTGCAGGCCGATGGCCGGCGGCACGAACCCGAACGAAATCGAGCGCGTCGCGCAGCCGTTGCCATTGGCGATCGACAGCAGCGCGGCGGAGGCATCCTGCAGCAGGAAGCACGGCGCGTTGATGCCGAGGAACTGCAGCGGCAGCGGCAACGCCTGACCCAGCGCACCGTCACGGCCGAAGCCGAGCGACAGGAACGCGGCGCCGCCCGCGAGGCCGCCGTAGAGCTCGATCTCGACCGGAGCGCCGAGCGCGCCGAAACCGGTGGCGCCGATCTCGGGCCGGCTGCCGCTGCTGAGCGGGCAGTTCGGGCCGAAGGTCGACGGCAGGGCGACCGTGCCGAGCTGGCCGCGGATCTCGCCGCCGGGGTGGGCGGCGGTGTGGATGTTGACGTACCAGTTGTCGGCGCGGAGCTGCGCGAGTTGCGCCGCGGTGGGGGTGAAGGTGGCGACGAAGCGACCGCCGCTCAGGGTCAACGGCACGACGACGCCACCGTTGGTGCCGGTCGGCGCCTGATGGAGGTGGGCGGCGGTCGGTGGCCCGCTGAGGCCGCCGAACGCGACCGAGACGTGGGCCGTGCCGTCGATGTCGATGTGGAAGGCGGCGTCGCCGCTTGCTGCCGTCGCGACCGGCGGCACCTCCTGGGCGCCGTTCATCGTGGCGTGGAAGTCGGAGCCAGGGTCCTTCAGCAGCTGACCGCGGATCTCGCCGCCCGGATTGGCGGCGGTGTGGACGTTGAAGTAGGTCGCATCGGCGAAGATCGCGGCGACCTCCGCGGCGGACAGGCGCCGCGAGACGCCGCAGTAGATGCCGGCGCTGCCCGCGAGCGGGAACATGACGCCGCCATTGGTGCCGACCGCGCCGCCGTGCAGGTGGGCCGCGGTGACGTTGACGAGGCCGGTGCTCTCGACCATGTAGACGAGCCGGTTGTCGGGCTGGTGCAGGTAGGCGTTGGCGACACCGCTCGCCGCGGTGGCGACCGGCGGCACCTGCTGGCTGCCATCGAGCGCGGCGACGAAGCGCGTGCTCTCGGCCGGCACGGCCTGCCCGCGGATCTCCCCGCCGGGGTTGAGCGGCGTGTGGATGTTGATGTAGGTGCCGCCGGCCTGCAACGCGGCGACCTGCGCCGCCGTCAGCGTGGCGTTGGCCGTGAACGTGTTGACGCCGGCGCCGGCGGCCAGCGGCACGATCACGCCGCCGTTGGCGCCGGCGGGCGCAAGATGCAGATGCGCGGCGGTGGGCGCCGCCGTCAGCGAGAAGTAGTGGGCGAAGATGCGGACGGTGTTCGCCGGCTGCTGCAGCCGCACGATGCCATAGCCACCGCCTGAGGTGGCCACTGGCGGGACCTGGTTCTCGCCCGCCAGGGAGACGGAGAAGTACGAGACCTGTGCGGAAAGGGAACAGCTCAGCAAGAGCACGAGGGCGGTGGGGGTACGAAGCATGGATCGTGGTGTGTCGGAAACGTGGTGCTGCCGGCCGTCGCGATGACACCGGCTTCGGCGGCTGGCATACGCCGGCGCCGTCGCTTCGATCCAGCAATCCGGGGGCCGGCGCGGTTGGCGGCGGTCGGCGTCATGATTCCGAACGCGGTGATCGCCGCGGCGCATCGGATCCGTCATGTTCGCGTGCAGTGGACGGCCGATGCGATCGCCCGCGTTGATCGTGTTACGACTGCCCGGTACGACATCGGGCCGGCACCATGGCGGACAGGCACACTCGCGGAGCGGCAGGGGAAGGCGAGGACCACTGGGCGCCGATCATCGCCGCCCAGTTCGCCGAGTTGCTCGAACTCGACAGCGATGTCGATCGCGAGCGGCGGCTCGAGCTGCTGTGCGGGCGGAACCCATCGCTCTCCGATTCGCTGCGGTGGGCCTACCGCAACTCCGAGCGGCGTCGCCACGTCCCCGAGCGCATCGCCGGGTACCGGATCCTGGGCGAGCTCGGCCGCGGCGGCATGGGCATCGTCTACGAAGCCGTTCGGATCGACAGCGGCCAGGCGGCGGCGATCAAGTGCATGCTGCCGGAGCGCCGGCTGTCGCCGCAGCTGCTCGAACGCTTCGGGCGCGAGGCCAGACTCAACGCTGCCCTGACGCACCCGAACTGCGTCTTCGTCTACGAGAGCGGCGTCTTCGAGGACCAGCCGTTCTTCGCCATGGAGCTGCTGCCCGGCCCCGACCTCGAGACCCTGGTGCGGCAACGCGGCCATCTGCCCATGGCCGAGGCGATCCGTTGCACGCTCGACATCATCGACGGCCTGATCGCGGCGCACGATATCGATGTGCTGCACCGCGACGTCAAGCCGGGCAACTGTCTGCTCGCGGCGGACGGCCGCATCAAGGTGGCCGACTTCGGGCTGTCGAAGTCGCTGCACTCGTCGCTGCGACTCACCGGCGAACACGTGCAGCTCGGCACGCCCGGTTACGCGCCGCCCGAGCAGCTGCGCGGCGAGGCGCTCGACTTCCGCGCCGACGTGTTCGGTTGCGGCGCGTCGCTCTACCGGCTGCTGACAGGACGTCTGGCGTTCGCGGGCAAGACCTCGGGGGCGGTCCTCGAGAACACCTTCAAGGGCAACATCGAGGCGCCTGATCCGGCGCTCGGGCTGCCGACCGCGCTGCTGCGATGGATCGAGCGCTGCCTGGCGCCGGATCGCGAGGACCGACCTGCGGACCTGAGGACGATGCGCGCCGAACTGGCGGCGATGCTGCCCGAGCACCAGCAGCCGGCGCGGGCGTTCGAACGCGTCGTCAGCTTCTTCGGCGATGTCGCCTTGGCCTGGATCGCATCGCTGCTGCTGGGCGCGATCGCCTACGTCGCGGTTCCGTATCCGTGGCTGCGGTCGCCGGTCTTCGGCTTCATCTTCCAGCTCAACGCCACCTGGGCGAGTTGGCAGAACCACCTCGCCGTACTGGTGGTCGGCTGGGTGCCGTATCACACCGCGTCCACCCTGCTGTTCGGCGGCAGCATCACCCAGCGGATGCTCGGAATCCGGGTCCTCGAACGCGGGGCGGTGCGCCGCCCCGGGGTTGCGCGACTGTTCGTGCGCAGCCTTCTGTTCTGCGGCGGCCTGCTCGTCATCGCGCCGCTGCTGACCGGCCTGGTGTTCGAGTACCTGATCCAGGAATCCTACTTCGGCAACCTGATCGCGGTCGTCGCCGTCGCGGCCGTGATGTTCGCCCCCTGGTTGATGCGGCGCCGCCTCGTGGGGCTGCACGAGCTGCTGAGCGGCACCCGGACCGTGTCCCGATTCCACGAGCCGAGCGCCGACCACAGGGTGACGCCGCGATCGAACCCGCCGGAGGTCGATGCGGTCGGCGAAGTGCCGCCGCTCGACAACCTCGTCGACCTCGCTCCGGTCGCCGGGATCGATCGCGCGTACTTCGCCACCGATGCGTCGCTGCAGCGACGCGTGATCGTGCTCGAAGCGGGCGCCGCGGCGGCGGTCGGCCCGGTGTTCGACGAGGCGCCACGCCCGACCAGGGTGCGGCAGCTCGGGCTCCTGCGCGCGGCAGATCGCAGCTTCCGGGTGATGGCAAAGCCCGCCGGCGCGCCGCTGCCGGCGCATCTGGCCGAGAACCGCGGCGATTGGTCGTGGACCCGGCGCATCCTGGTCCAGCTGCTGGACGAACTCATTGCCTCGCGCGACGAGGGTCGGCTGCCGGCGAGGCTCGGAATCGGGCAGCTCTTCGTCGGCACCGGCGCGCGCCTGCAGTTCATGCCGTGGCTGCCGGAAGGTGACGAACTGCACGACGCCTCGTCGGCCCGCGGCCGCCTCGACTTCGTCGCCGCCGTCGCCGCGGCCTGCGTCGCTCCGCCGGCGGCGACAACGACTGCCCACGAACCGATCCCGCTGCACGCGAGCGCCTACCTCGCCGGCCTCCCGGGCAGTCACGATCTCGACGCCGCGCGCGCCGGTCTGCTGGCCATCGCCGACCGCCGCGCAGCGGTGACGTTGCGGCAGCGGCTGCTGGCCATCGCCGGCGTCGCCTTCGTGCTGCTCTTCTTGGCGATGAGCCTGACCACGTCCCTGACCCAGGACGTGTCGTCATCGTGCGAACGTGCCCTGCGTCACCTGCAGCTGCGGCAGGCCGCCGCCCTGACGACGGGGCTCGATGCCGATGACGTGCAGGCCGCGACGACAGCGGCGGCAGAGCTGCACCGCCTCATCGACGAGCGCATCCGCTCCTCGCCGCTCCTCATCGCGTCCGGAATGGCGCCGGGCTTTCGGCGCTGGCTCGACGGGACCGCCACCGCGGCCTTCGTCTTCCGCGACGCTCTCCAAGACCGGATTCCGGCGGAGCTCGGCTTCATCGCCGCCGACAGCGATCCGTTCGCAGTCGGTTCCGGCGGCGACGGCTCGGGGCGCGAGTGGCGGTTGTGGTGCCTGCTCGTCACCGTCGTCCTCGCCGTGTTCGCCGCGTTCGTCTCGCGCGGCGGGATCGGGCTCCGGCTCGCCGGACTGGCGGTCGTCGATGCGTCCGGCTGCCCGGTGACGCGCCTCCGGGCAGCGCTGCGGGTCGCCTGCGTCGCCGTGACGATGGCGGTCGCGGTCGCCGTGGCCGAGGTGCTGATGGCCGCCGGCGGCACCGCCGCGCTGATCGGCGAGGCGATCGTTGTCGCCATGTACGGCGCGATCCTCGCCTATCCGTTCCTGTTGTTCCGTGATCCACGGCGACAGTGGCAGGACCGGTTGCTGGCGACGTGTCTCGTGCCGCGCTGAACGCGTGGTCGCTACACTCTGCCCGACGCGACCGCACCCATGTCCGACCCCGATCTGCAGACCGCCGGCTCCCCCGACCGCCCGGGCACGACGTTGCTCGAGAGGGCGCGCGCCGGCGAGGCGCTGGCCCGGCAGCAGCTGTTCGGCTTCTATCGCGAGCTGCTGCTGCGGATCGTCGCCTGTCAGCTCGGGCGGCCGCTCGGCAGCTGTCGCGCCGAGGTCGAGGACATCGTGCAGGACTCGCTGCTGGAGGCCTACGCCGATCTCGAAACGGCAGCGCCGACCACGGAAGGCGGCTTTCGCCGTTGGCTGGTGACGTTGACGCTGAACAACATGCGCGATCACCGGCGCCGCGCCCGGGTGCGAGAGCGGGTCGGGCCGCTGCGAACGACGATCCTCGAGGTGCAACGGGATCGGCAGCAACGCCAACCGGCGTCGATCGCCAACGACGGCGAGGCCTGGCTGCGGACCGAGCGCGCGCTGCTTCTGCTGCAGCCCGAGGATCGCGAGGTGCTGTCGATGCGCGCGTTCCAGGCCATGAGTTCGGCCGAGATCGCGGCGGCCCTCGGACTCGGCACGCCCGAGGCGGCGCGCACGCGGATCGCCCGGGCTCGCGCCCGGCTGCAGCAGCGGCTCGCCGATCACGGCTGACCGCGGCGGCGGCTGGCGACGGGTAGCACCAGGGAAACCCGAAACGGTTCGCGGACTCGTGCGCCTGCGCTGACGACCCTGTTCCAAACCGGAGAACGTCGATGCGCTGCCCGAAGAGAATGACCCTGCTCGCCACCGTGCTGGCGACCTCGCTGCTCCATTCGTGTGTCCTGGACCTGAGGTTCGGCAAGTCCCGTCCGCAGGGCGAGCCGGCGACCCCGGTCACCCAGGGCGAGGCCGAAGGCGATACGACCGCCACGCCCGAGCCAGGCGCGGCGACCTGGCGTGCCGGCTGGCTCCTCGGCGGCCGCGATCAGAGCACCACCGTCGCCGGCATCGATGGTCCGGTGACGACGCGGCTGAAGGAGAAGGTGCTCGGCCTCGAGGTCGCCCGGACGAGCGGGCACTTCGAGTTCGGCGCGCGCTCGACCTGGGAACGCTTCCGCGAGACGGCTACCACCGCGGCGGGTGGCAACGGTGTCTACGGTCACCTGCACACGATCGGACCGACGGCCCGCTACTACCTCCTGACCAAGGACCACTTCCGGCCCTGGATCGAAGGCGGCCTGGCCCTCGGTCGGGTGTCGCGAGATGGTCCGTCCGCCTACGCGCTGGTCGGCAGCTACGGCATCGGTTTCAGCTACGTGTCGGAGCCGGGATGGCAACTCGACCTCGGCGTCAGTCGCACCGACCTGCTCGACGGCGCCGACCGCGACTACGCGTTCGAGGGTGATTCGCGCTTCTACCTCGGCATGAGCACCCGCTTCTGACGCCGGCGGCGCGCGCGTTACCGCCGCATTGCAGCCGGCTATGCACCGTCGGTCCCCGCCCTCTCCGATGGTGAACAAGATGCCGATCGAACATTCCGTCCTCGCACTCCTGCTGCCTGCAACGCTGCTCGCACAGACCTTCGTGGTCGATATCAACAACGGTCCTGGGACCAGTTTCACGACGATCGACGCCGCGGTCGCCGCCGTGCCGGGCGGCTCGACGCTGATCGTCAAGGCGGGCAACTACCCGGGGTTCACGATCGCGCAGAAGAGCATCACGGTGCTCGCCGAGGCCCGCGTCGTCGCCTCGCCGGCCATCTCCGTGACCGGCCTGACCGCGGCGCAGAAGGTCGTCCTGCGGTATCCCGTGCCGAACGCGCCGTGGGTGCGGGGCATCGCGGTCTGCTGGCAGGGCGCGGCGTTCGATGCGGTGAACGGACTGCAGCTGAGCAATCCGGTGCACTACGCCCACTGGTGACGTCCGGCGGTGCCACCTCGGCCGTGCATCAAGGCAGCTCGATGTCGAACCGCAGCGCCGTCGTGCCATGGGGCACCCACACCGCCGTGATCCACCCGGAGCAATCCTGACCGCCGACGACGTAGCCGCCGGGCGGCAACGCGACCTCGTAGCGACCATCGTTGTCGCTGAGCGTCCAGTCGATGGCAGCGCTGCCGTCCGGCGCGCGCGGATCATGGAACTCGAGGTCGACGTTGCAGAGCGGTCGGCCCGCGTGCGACACCAGTCCGGACACACGCACCACGAACACCCTGTTCTTGTCGTCGCCGGCATCGTCGGCGCGGCCGTCGGACCGCGGCGCGGTGAGCGCGTGCTCTACATCGACCGCGGTGCGGATCGCATGGGGCGGCCCGCCGGCGTCGGCCGACGGAACCGTCTCCGGCGCCGGGCCACACGCGTCGATGCCGATCGGCAGCGGTGGCAGTGCCGGATCCGACGCGGTCGTGAGCACCGGTAGGGCGATCGCGAGGCAGACCGCAAGGAGCAGCAGTCGGCGCCCCATCGCGGTCACCTGGAGAACTCGCCCACGGTCAGCGTCTGGTTGCCGTTCTGCTCGATCGCGAGGACCTCGAACTGATGCACGCCGGCCGTCAACGAGCCGACGAACTCGGGCGGCACCGTGACGCTGCGCGCCGAGGCCGGCAGCGTCACCTGGAAGCTCTCGACGATGACCTGATAGCCGGCGATCGTGATCGGACGTTGCGGGAAGCCCGGCGGCGGGCTCGTGACTTCGGTCCACTCGATCGTCACCGACGTCGGGCCGCCGACGGTGGCGCTGACGTCAGGTCCGTCGGGGATCGCGTGCGAGAACTCCGCCGCGGCGCCGATCTCCTCGTTGTCGACCGTTCGGCCCTCGAACTCGTAGGTGCCCTCGGGGAAGTCGGCGAGCAGCTCGCTGAGCGGCACCTCGGAGAGCGACGGCTCGGCGCCCTCGAAGAACAGCTCCGTCATGCCCAGCTGCTGGTAGGGGCCCTTGCCCTTGACCTCGAACAGCGAGCGGCCGTCCGGTCGCTCGATGCGCAGGCGCTTCCAGTCCTCGCCGTCGAGCGTGACGTGGACGCCGAGGTCGTCGTCGGTGGCGTTGTACTCCCAGTAGATGCGGGCGCGGCTGAACTGGGTCTCGTGGCCGTGGTGGCATCCCTGGGGGGCGGGAGCGGGAGTCGGCGCCAACGGGACACACAGCAGGGCGGCGAGCGCGGCGAGGCGGTGTGGGTGGGCGAAGCGGACTGACTTGATCATCGGTGTCGTCGGGGTTGCGAGGCGTGGCGCCTCTGGGAGAGGGGGTAGCTGGCGTCTTCGCCAGCCGTGTCGCGCTCCCTCGTAGTCGCCGTTGCTGAGCGTGCGCTGAGCACTCGGGCGGAGTCCGCAGGTTGAACGCCCCACCTCACTCCTGGGATCGCGCGTGTTCACCGTCACCGCTGCGCTTCCGCGAGCACCGACTGCAGCGCGACCTCGAGTCGGCGTCCGCTCATGCCCCGTCGCAGCCGCGCGTTCACGGCGCCGATCGTCGGATCAGGCCAGCCCTGAACTCAGTCGAGCCCGCGGACCACGATCTTCCCGCCGGCGGCGTTGCGATCCATCAGCTCGTGGGCCTGCACGAGCTCGCCGAACGCGAACACCGGCCCGCGCCCGATCGTCAGCTCACCGTTCGCGATGGCCAGCAGGTATTCCTGCAGCTTCGCCGCGGGCAGGTCCGAGGTCTCACCCGCGTAGGACGTGAGCTTGACCGCGGTCGGGACGTCCCGCATCGGATGGAAGTCGTCCAGCACCCATCTTCCGCCGAGGATGCCAGTCATGCAGACGATGCCGCCGCGCTCGACGCACCGCAGCGAATCCAGCAGCGTCGTCGCCCCGATGAGTTCGAGCACGCGGTCGTACATCCGTTCCCGCCTCGCCTCGATCTGCCCGGCCAGCTGACCGTCGTCGATCCACACCTCGTCGGCTCCCGCAGCCTTCAATGCCGCGACCTTCTTCTCGCTGCGCGACGTCGTCGCGACGTGCACCCCTTCCCGCTTCGCCAGCGCCAGCGCCGCCATGCCGATCGACGACGTGCCGCCACGGATCAGGATCGATCGGGCGCGCTCGATCTCCAACGCCTGGTGCAGCGAGCCGTGGGCGGTCTGCAGCATCTCCGGGTAGGCGGCGATCTGCTCCCATGGCAGGTCGGACGCGAACGGCAACAGACACCGGTGCGGAGCGAGGGTGTACTCGGCGTAGCCGCCGTCGAACTCGCGCCCCATGCCGTTCATGATCGCGGCGACCTGCTGACCCTGGCGCAGGTCGGCGCCGCCGGCGGCGACGATCTCGCCGACGCACTCGATGCCGAGCACGCGCGGGAACCGGACGCCCGGCGACTGCCCGATGCGGGTGAAGTACTCCGAGCGGTTGATTCCGAATGCGCGGATGCGGATCAGGGCCCAGCCCGGTCGGGGCTCGGGCCGGGGAAGCTCCTCGAGCCGGAGCTGCTGCGGACCGCCGGGTTGGCGGATCACCCAGGCTTTCATGGTCTTCGTCATCGCGCGCGTCGCCAGGATGGCGCGGATCATGGCCGGATTCCACGGCGTCGGTCGCGCCGCCGCGCGTCGCTATGCCAGCAGCTCGTGCACCACCCTGCCGTGCACGTCCGTCAGACGGAAGTCGCGGCCGGCATGGCGGAAGGTCAGCCGTTCGTGGTCGAGGCCGAGCAGGTGCAGGATCGTCGCCTGCAGGTCGTGGACATGGATCGGGTTCTCGACGACGTGGAAGCCGAAGTCGTCGGTCCGACCGTAGGTCATCCCCTCGCGGACGCCGCCGCCGGCCAGCCACATCGTGAACGCCTGCGGGTGGTGATCGCGGCCGAGCGCGCGGCCGAGCGCCGGGTTGGTCTCGACCATCGGTGTGCGGCCGAACTCGCCGCCCCAGACGACCAGCGTGTCGTCGAGCAGTCCGCGGCGGTGGAGGTCGGCTATGAGCGCGGCGCAGGCCCGATCGGTCGCGCGGCAGTTGCGCTCGACGTTGCCCTTGACGTCGCTGTGCGCGTCCCACCCTTCGTGGAAGATGTTCACGAACCGCACGCCGCGCTCCACCATCCGCCGCGCCAGCAGGCACGCGCGCGCGAACGACGGCCGCGCCGGGTCGCAGCCGTAGAGCGCCAGGGTCTCCTGCCCTTCGTCCTGCAGATCGAGCAGCTCCGGTGCCGAGACCTGCAGCCGCGCCGCCATCTCGAACGACGCGATCCGCGTCGCGATCTCCGGATCGCCGACGACGTCTTGACGTTGGCGATTCAATTCCGCGACGAGCGCGTAGGTGTCCTGCTGCAGGTCACCGCCGAAGCCCGGCGGCGTCGCGAGGTCGAGGATCGGGTCGGCGCCGTTGCGGAACCGTACCCCGGTGTAGACCGTCGGCAGGAAGCCGCTCGACCACAGCGCGGTGCCGCCGCTCAGGCCGGAGCCGGTGCTCATGACGACGAAGGCCGGCAGTTCAGCGGTCTCGGCGCCGAGCGCATAGAGCACCCAGGAGCCGAGGCTCGGGCGCCCCGGCTGCGCGAAGCCCGAGTTGAGCAGGAGCTGTGCCGGCGCGTGGTTGAACTGGTCGGTGTGCAGCGAGCGGACGATGCACAGCTTGTCGACCACGGCGGCCAGGTGCCGCAGCGGCGCGCCGAGCTCCGCGCCGGACTCGCCGTACCGCGCGAACGGGAACCGCGGCCCGAGCACGCCGGCGTCCGGTCGGATGAAGGCGTAGCGTTGGTCGCCGATGATCGACGGCGGCAGCGGTTTGCCTTCGAGCCGCGCCAGCTCGGGCTTGGGGTCGAACAGTTCGAGCTGGCTGGGCGCGCCGGCCATGAACAGATGGATCACGGCTTTCGCTCGGGGCCGGAAGTGCGGTTGCCGCGGCGCGAAGGGGCGGCCATCGATCCGGGGCGGACGTCCCGCCGATGCCGACTCCGCGAGCAGCGCCGCGGCGCCGATCCTGCCGAGCCCGAAGCCGCAACCGTGCAGGAAGCGGCGGCGGGACAGCCATTGGGACAGCTGGCGGACATCCATCGGTCAGTTCCTCGTGATCGCCTCGTCGAGACACAGCAGCGCGCGCGCCAGCGCCGTCCACGCGGTCTCGTCGTCGTGCCGCGTGCGCTGATCCTGCAGGAACCCGCGCAGCGAATCGAGTTCGCGATCTTCGGGCGGCCGCGTCAGCACGCGACGAAACGCGTGACGCAGGGCCGCTTCGGCGCCGGCCTCGGCCTCGCGGCGCGCCAGCTCAATGCCGAACGACCGGCAGAGCTCGATCAGCATCGGGTCGTTGAGCAGGGTGAGAGCCTGCAGCGGCGTGTTGGCGGTGTGGCGGCGCGGCATGCAGGACTCGCCGCTCGGCGCATCGAACGTGGCGTAGAATGCGAACGGCGCCGTCCGCTTCTGGAAGGTGTAGATGCTGCGTCGGTGGCGGTCTTCGCCGTCGCTCACCGTCCACCCCGGGTTGCCGAACGCGACCTCGGTGACACCCGGCGGCTGCGGCGGCCGGACCGGCGGGCCGAACATCTTGCCCGACAGCATCCCGGTGGCGACGAGCGCCGAGTCGCGGAGGATCTCGGCCTCGAGGCGGAAGCGCGGCGAGCGCGCGAGCCAGCGATTGTCGGCATCGCGATCGAGGTCCTCGCTCCTCACCGCCGAGCTCTGGCGATAGGTCGCGCTCGTGACGATGAGCCGGTGCAGGTGCTTGAGCCGCCAGCCGCCGTCCATCAGCTCGACCGCCAGCCAGTCCAGCAGCTCCGGGTGGCTCGGCACCGCACCGCGGGCGCCGAGGTCGTCGACTGTCGCCACGATGCCGCGGCCGAAGAACGCGGCCCAGTGGCGGTTCACGACCACCCGCGCGGCGAGTGGGTTGTCGCGCGACACCAGCCAACGCGCGAACTGCAGACGGTTCTGCGGCGCGGCGTCACCGCGCAGCGCCTCGGGCAGGTGGGGCTCCACGAGCTCCTCCGGCTGCAGGTACTCGCCGCGGTGATGGCGGTGCGTCTGGCGGCCGAGGCCCGGCCCGCGCTCGCGCAGGATCAGCGTCGTATCGTGCTCGGACTTGCGCCGCAGCTGCCCGATCTGCGCCGCGCGCTCGGCCACCTCGGGCGCGCCGAGGAGGAACGCGTTCCGAAGATGCCGCCGTTGCCCGACGGACAGATCCGCATCGGCCAGCCGGAGCAGCGCCTCGATCTCGCCGTCGTCGT
The DNA here is from genome assembly GCA_020425885.1 of Planctomycetota bacterium. The sequence continues at coordinate 13,848 of JAGQRA010000595.1, forward strand.
CGAACGGCAGCGCCAGCGCCTCGGCTCCGCCGGGGGCGTCCGTGATCGACAGGCGGAACTTGCCGAGCGAGCTCGCGAAGTGGCGGCCGAAGTGCATCTCGATCGCGATCGGCCGCCCGGCTTCGATCGGCCGCTCGGGGACGAAGACGGCCACGTGGCGCTCGCCGTTCCGCGCGTGCGTGGACCATCCGGTCTGCAGGTCGCCGTCGACGGCGTGCGCCGCGCTGGCGGGCTCGTTGCCGAACTGGTTCTTGGCGTAGCTCTCGCTCGCGCGCGCGATCCCGAGGCGCCGCACGGCGTTGCCGTCGCCGACCTCGACGCGGAACTCGGACAGGAAGAAGTCGCCCTTGCGGCCCTCGTAGTACGTCAGGCCCGGGCCTTGCGCCGGCAGCCGATCGTCGGGCAGCGCTTCGAGCCGGATCGCCGCGATCGGCCGGTCCGATGGTGCCAGCTGCAGGCGATAGATGTCGTGCTTGGTCGTGTCGCCGGTGGCAATGATGGTGTCGCCGCCTTCGCCGTCCGCGAGCAGCGCCGGCGAGTTCGACGTCGCCCGCAGCAGTCGCGCGCGGGTCCAGGGCACGGCGCGGGCGCGGGCCTCGGTCAGCCACTCGGCGAAGCGCGGCTCGCGCGGCGCGGCGTCTTGCGGCCAGTCGTCCCACAGCTGCGCCAACGCCGCCGCGGCCTGCTCCCGGTTGCGGCGCTGGCGCTCGTCCGCGGCGGCGTCGGGGACGATGTAGTCCGGTTCGTCGGCGTCGTTCAGGAACGCCATCAGGCCGTAGTACTCGCGCTGCGTGATCGGATCGAACTTGTGCGTGTGGCACTGCGCGCAGCCCAACGTCAGCCCGAGGAACACCGTGCCGGTCGTGGCGACGCGATCGGTCATGGCGTGGAAGCGGTACTCGAGCGGATCGATACCGCCCTCCTCGTTGAGCATCGTGTTGCGGTGGAACCCGGTCGCGACGAGGTCGGCCGGCATGGCCTCCGGCAGCATGTCGCCGGCGAGCTGTCGGATTGCGAACTCGTCGAACGGCATGTCGTCGTTGAGTGCGCGGATGACCCAGTCGCGGTAGGGCCAGATGCTCCGCGGTCGGTCCTTCTCGTAGCCGTTGGTGTCGGCGTAGCGCGCGAGGTCGAGCCAGCGCCGGGCCCAGCGTTCGCCGTAGTGCGGCGATGCCAGCAACGCGTCGACGAGGCGCTCGTAGGCCTCCGGCGCCTCGTCGCGCAGGAAGTCGTCGGCCTGCTCCGGCGTCGGCGGCAGCCCGATCAGGTCGAGGTAGACGCGGCGCACGAGCGTCGCGCGGTCGGCCGGTGGCGACGGTCGCAGGCCGACCTGCCGCAGGCGTGCCCGCACGAAGCGATCGATCGGATTGGGCTCGCTCGCCGCCGTCGCGGGCACCGACGGTCGCACCGGCGCCACGAACGACCAGTGCCGTTCGTAGGCCGCACCGGCCGCGACCCAGCGCCGCAGCGTGTCGATCTCTGCCGCGGTCAGGACCTTGCCGGTGTGCGGCGGCGGCATCACGTCGTCGGGGTCGGCCGCGGTGATGCGGCGCATCAGCTCGTCAGCGCGGTCGTGACCCGGCACGTCGAGGCGCAGCTTCGCCTTGCGCGCCGAACCGTCCGGCCCGTGGCAGCGGAAGCAGTACTCGGTCAGGATCGGGCGGACGTCGCGGCTGTAGCTCGGAGCCTGGGCGGTGCCGGTTCCGGTCGCGAGCATGACTCCGATCAGGAGCCAGGTGGGACCGAGGACGCGATGCGACGCCATGCGCACAGCGTAGGCGTTGAGCGGTCTGTGCTGAACGGATCGAAGGGTTCCTGGTCATCGACGCGGTCGCGGCCACTGCCGGCCGGCGCGATGTATGATCCCACTTCCCATGCGACGCGGGATTCAGAGGAGGTTGTTGCCGTGAGATGGCTCACCCCGTTCGGGTTCATCACAGTCCTCGCGATCGGACAGATGCTCTGCGCCCAGGTGCCGGCAGACTGGTTCCGAGTCAGGAGCGAGGGAGCCAGGGCCCTCGCCGCATTCGCAGTCGACCCCGCTTCCGGCATGGCCGTCCTGCACGGTGGACACGTACCGGGTTTCTTCGATCTCCTCGTCGACGGGACCTACCTCTGGGACGGCACGACATGGCGGCTTGCCGGCGCAAGCTGCGGCAACGTTCCGCAGCCGCCGCTACTGGTCGAGCAGACGCTGTTGGTCGATCCGCTGCGTCAACGGCTGCTGCTCGTCGGCGGCGCGTACACGCCGGGCGGCCACGACTACGAGCCCACGATCTGGCAGTGGCAGGGTGGGTGTTGGGGCCTGCTCGGGGTCGGCGCCGCGGTTTCGCTGCCGATGAACGAGACGACCTATGCCTACGACGCCGCGCGCGATCGCATCGTCGCCTACCGGGCGGCGCTGGCTGGCGGTGAGACGTGGGAATGGGATGGCACGAGCTGGCTGCAACGTCTCGTGCCGCAGCCTGCATGGCGTCGGGGCGGCGCGATGACCTATGACGTCGGGCGCGGCAGGACCGTGCTCTGTGGTGGCAGTGGTCCCTCGCTGCCGATGCGGGACACCTGGGAATGGGATGGCAACGTCTGGCGGCAGGTCATGACGGCGACCGTTCCGCCTGATCCCTACTCGCGTTCTTTCGTCCATGATCCGGTCGCGGGTCGTTGCCTGCTGTTCGATCGTTCGACCTCAGACCTCTGGTCCTACGATGGTGTCGCCTGGACCCGGTTGCCGAACACGACGCCGCCGGGGTTCCTGGAAGCGTCGTTCGCCTACGATCCGAGTCGTCAGCGCCTGCTGCTCTACGGCGGCGATCGTCATGGCGCGACCTTCACGTCCTTCACCTACGAATGGGACGGTGCGAGGTGGCAGATGGTGGCCCCGGCCTGCCTGCCTGGTTTCGAGAGTCGGGCGGTCACGCATGATCAACGCGGTACCGCGATGATGCTCCAGGGTGATGCCTACACCATGGTGCTGTGGGAGCGGGGCGCCAACGGATGGGATGTCGTGCCGGTGGTCGGCAATCTGCCGCCTCGGGGCGCCTTCGGCTTCGCCTACGATGCAGTGCGGCAGCAGTTGGTCGCCTTCGGTGGTCGTTCGCCCGCACTGCTCGACGACACCTGGATCTGGAGCGGAGCGTCGTGGACGCAGATGCCGTCACCGGTTCGTCCTTCTCCGCGTCAGCAGCCGGGGATGGCCTTCGACACCGTCAATGGCGGCGTGCTGTTGTTCGGCGGCGAGACTGCCACCGGGGTCGTCAACGACACCTGGTTGTGGAACGGCGCGGCCTGGACATCGCTCGCGCCCGCGACGAGTCCGTCGCCGCGCACCGATCCGCCGATGGCCTGTGATCCGGGGCGCGGCGTCATCGTGCTGCATGGTGGCCTCGGGCCGCAGCAGCAGGCGTTGGCCGACACCTGGGAATGGAACGGGACGACCTGGCAGAATCGGGTCATCGCGCAAGGCCCGGTGCGGCAGGCGAGGTCGGGGATCGCATTCGACCCCGTGCGCTCCGTGGTCGTGTTCTGTGAACGCCGGGACCGGCCAGTGTTCAGCAGCTGGTGGGGCGTGGCCGCGACCTGGGATTGGGACGGCACGGCGTGGCTCGCCCACCCCGAATCACCGGTGTCGATCCCCATGCGGGGAATGCCCACCGACGCCTTCGCCTACGATCCACGCGTGCAGCTCTGTGTCCTGGCCGAGACGGCAAGCGGGCGATGCCTCGAGTTCGGCGGAGTGCAGTCGCTGCCGGTGCTCAATCCGCTCGGCGGCGGCTGTTGGACCGGCCGCGAACCCAGGCTGCTGATCGGTCGCCCCTATCTCGGTTCGGACGAGCCGATCCAGGTGCGGAGTGCATCGCTGCCATCGGGCCCCAATCCGGCGTTCATCCTCGCCGGCCTGTCGCACACGACCTGGAACGGGCTGCCGTTGCCGCTGAACCTCACGGGATTCGGCGCCCCCGCGTGCTGGTTGCAGGTCGCCGTCGATGCCGTGACGTTCGTCGGCATGCTGCAAAGCGCTCAGCTCTCCAGCGCCTACTGGTGGCAGACCTGCAACTGCCCGCAGCTGCTCGGCGTCAGGATCTCGCTGCAGCCGGTGATGTGGATCCCTTCGATCAACCCCGCGGGATGGGTGCTCGGCGATGGTCTCGAGGTCGTGCCCGGATTGCGTTGACGATCCGGGCGCCTCGACTGTGTGGCAGGCCGGCCTGACCAGGTCGATCCCGTCCGTGGCTGCCTTCGTGGCATCGTCCGGCCACCCCCCCTTGCCGGCGCGACGGCGCCGGTGATGATCCGCCGACCTCGTCTCTGAGGGAGTCGCTCCATGCCACGCACCCATCTCCTGTCGCACCTCCGCACCCTCGTCGCGCGCTTCCGCAACGGCTCCTCGGTCGGGCTGCCGCCCGCGGCGGTGCTCGATCGCACGCGCTCCTCGCGCCTCCCTTCCCGCCGCGACGTGCTCAAAGGTGCGGGCGCCGGTGCGATGGCACTCGCGGTGCCGGATCGGCGGTGGCGCCGCCCGCCGGCGCGGGTCGCGGTCGTCGGCGGCGGGCTCCCCGGCCTCGTCGCCGCGACGCCGCTGCGCGGCCGCGGCATCGTCCCCGGTGTCTTCGAGGCCGGCTCCCGCCTCGGCGGTCGCGTGTTCACGAACCGCACCACGTTCGCCGCGAGCGGCCAGTTCGTCGAGCACGGCGGTGAGCTGATCGACTCGGGCCACAAGAACCTGCGCAAGCTCGTCCGCCAGCTCGGCCTCGAGGTCGACGACCTGATCGCGGCCGAGCCCGCCGGCACGCAGGCTATCGGCTGGTTCGGCAACGCGCGCTACACCTTCGCCGATGCCGAGGACGACTTCACGGCGCTCTACCACGCGCTGCACCAGGATCTCGTGCACGCGGGCTATCCGGCCACGTACGACAGCTACTCGCCGCTCGCCGAGGCGCTCGATGCGATGTCGATCGACGCTTGGATCGCGCTGCGCGTGCCGGGCGGCCTCGCGTCACCGCTCGGCCAGCTGCTGTCGGTCGCCTACGACATCGAGTTCGGCGCGCCTTCGAACGACCAGAGCGCGCTCAATCTGCTCTACCTGCTCGGCTACGGTTGCACGCCCAACAACTTCGAGATCTTCGGCGCCTCCGACGAGCGCTATCGCGTGCGCGGCGGCAACGACCAGGTGCCGGCCTTGCTCGCGGCGCAGCTCGCCGGCCAGATCCGCCTCGGCCACCGCCTCACAGCCGCGGCGACGACGATCGACGACCGCACGCGGCTGTCGTTCGACACCGCGGGCGGAGCCGTCGAAGAGACCTACGATCGCGTGGTGATGACCGTGCCGTTCGCGGTGCTGCGCGCCGCGGTCGACCTGCAGCAGCTGACGCTGAGCCCGAAGAAGCGCATCGCGATCCACCAGATGGGCATGGGCACGAACGCCAAGCTGCACGTGCAGTTCAGCGACCGCCACTGGTACCAACTCGGCTGCAACGGCGTCGTGTACGGCGATACCGGCTTCCAGAACACGTGGGAGGAGACGCGCGCGCAGGCCGGCGCCGCGGGCATCCTCGACAACTACCTCGGCTCGAACGGGCCGTCGCTGGCCGGCAAGACGCCGCAGACCGCGGCCGCGGACTTCCTGACCTCGTTCGAACCGGCGCTGCCCGGCATCAGCGCGAAGTTCACCGGCAACGCCAGCATCGACTATTGGCCGGGCTCGCCGAACCAGCGTGGGTCGTACTCGTATTGGCGCGTCGGCCAGTACGTCGGGTTCGCCGGCGTCGAGAAGGAGATCGAGGGCTCCGTGCACTTCGCCGGGGAACACACGTCGATCGACTTCCAGGGCTACATGGAAGGCGCGGTCGAGTCGGGCATGCGGGCCGCGGCCGAGGTGGTCGCGGCGCTGTGATGCCGCTGCGTCCGGTCGCCGGTTGTGCCCTTTGCTGTCGCCGACCATCCGGCCTGTGCCTCGATGAGCTGGCGACGCCGGTCAGCGACCCTCGAAGTCGATCTGCAGTCGGTTGCGTTCCTCGTCGATCGGCTCGGATCTCGGTCGCGCCGCGCCTCATCGGCGCAACAGGTCGACCAGCTGCATCACCTCGACGCGCGGTTCGCCGACGACCTCGTAGGCTGCCGGGATGGTGTGTCCTGATTACCAGGCCCCGCTCGGAGCGGGGTCAAGCTGTGTCGAACTTGCGGGTGCGAGTCCCGTCGCGGTAAGCGCCGAAGCGCCGCGTAGCAGGCTCCAG